>JAKEEQ010000097.1 GCA_022616515.1 Chloroflexota bacterium
AGCGGCAGCGGGGATGGAAATAACACCCGCTCGGCGGATTGGCAGGATCGGCGACTTCGCCCTTGAGACGAATCCGCTTCTGCTTATTGCGCAGGCGTGGGTTATGGATCGGCACGGCTGACATCAACGCTTCGGTATAAGGATGGGCGGGGTCCGAGTACAGGGCTGGTGCCTCTGCCGATTCAATCAGTTTGCCGACGTACATAACATTCACGCGGTCACAGATATGGCGGATAATGCTCAGATCATGGGCGATGAAAAGATACGTCAGGCCAAACTCTTCCTGCAAGTCCTTGAGCAGGTTTAAAATCTGGGCGCGGATGGAAACATCCAGTGCTGAGATTGGTTCATCGGCCACCACGAGGCGCGGGTTGGTCGCCAGTGCCCGCGCAATCACAATACGTTGGCGCTCGCCACCGCTAAAGGCATGAGGATAGCGCCGCATATATTCAGGCCGCAGCCCTACCCGGCGTATCAGGTGGGCAACACGATCTTCCAATTCGCTGCCGGAGGCCAGTCGATTCACCTTCAAAACCTCGCTCACAATCTCGAAAACCGTCATGCGGGGATTGAGCGAGGAATATGGGTCCTGAAAAATCAGGCGAATTTGCTGGCGGTATGGTTTCAGCATACTGTGATCCAGCGCTGCCAGATCGACGGCTTCAGTGCCGTTGTGGTAGAGGATTTGTCCCGCTGTGGGCTGATAGACACGCACCACGCAGCGCCCAATCGTTGTCTTGCCGCAGCCGCTTTCGCCGACCAGCCCCAATGTCTCGCCCCGGCGGATGGTGAAACTGACATCATCGACCGCCTTAACATAACTCGTGTCCTGCCGGAAGAAACCCTTGTGCCGGGGAAACCACATTTTCAAATTGCGGACTTCCAGCAGTGCGGTGGTTGGCTCTGCTGCCGTCTGCATTGTCTGGACCTGATCGAGGAGTTCAGCCATGTGTCTTCTCCAAAAATTGCGCTTCATACGCTTCGTCATAGATCAGGCAGCGGGTCTCATGCTGTTCACTGAGTCGAATCATTTCTGGCTGCACATGATCACACAGCCCATTGACTCGCATCTCGCAGCGAGGATGAAATGAGCAGCCTTTCGGTCGCTCGAACGGAGACGGAATCATACCTTTGATCGGATCAAGCCGGGAATACCCCTCGTCAATTTTAGGTATTGAGCGCAGGAGTGCCTGAGTATAAGGATGTTTCGGCGCGTTGAAAATGGTATCGGCATCCGAATACTCGACCACGTTACCGAGATACATCACCGCGACATCATCCGCAATCTCTGCCACAACCCCCAGATCATGTGTGATAAAAAGGAGTGCCATCCCATAATCTTCTTGCAGTTCCTGCATCAAATCCAGAATTTGCGCTTGAGTCGTGACATCCAGCGCGGTGGTTGGTTCGTCGGCAATCAACAGCCGGGGATTGCACGAGAGCGCCATCGCAATCATGCAGCGCTGCAACATTCCCCCACTCAGGCGGAAGGGGTATTCATCAATACGCTGCTCCGGTTTAGGGATACCAACTCGCCGCAGCAGTTCAATCGCCCGATTCCGCGCTTCTTTTTTAGAAACATTGGCATGCAGGCGAATCGCCTCCGTGATCTGATTGCCAACCGTGTACATTGGGCTGAGCGAACTCATCGGCTCCTGAAAAATCATGGCAATTTCTTTGCCCCGAATGTGCCGAATCGCTGAACCAGAGGATTTCAGGGCAGCAATATCAACCGTGCGCGTGTTCCTGTCCGGTAATGGTTCGTGATAAAAAATGTTTCCACCGACAATCCTGCCGGGGCGATGGACAATCTGTAAAATCGTTCGCGCTGTCACACTTTTACCGCTGCCACTTTCACCCACAACACACAGCGTTCTGCCACGTTGAATGGAATAACTCACGCCATCAACGGCTTTGACAACACCTTCGGTGGTGAAGAAGTGAACCTTCAGGTCCCGGATTTCCAACAAGAGATCGGATGGTGGGTTTGCCATGTGCAAAGCTCTTTCGCTGTGGTTAATGATAGGGGTCGGCAGCATCGCGCAAGCCATCACCAAGAAAGTTAAACGCCAGCACCGTAATCACCACCGCTGCACCGGGCAACAGCAGCCATGGCGTATTCGAGATGGCGGCGATATTCGTCGTGTCATGCAGCATCACGCCCCAACTAACGACCGGCGTTCTCAAACCTAAGCCGAGAAAACTCAGAGCGGTTTCACCGAGGATCATACCCGGAATCGCCAGCGTGGTTGACGCGATAATATGGCTCATAAACGATGGAATCATATGCCGGGTGATAATCCGAAAACGTGGCACCGAATCCAGTTCAGCGGCGGTTACGAAATCTTCTTCACGAAGCGAAAGGAACTTGCCGCGTACCTCACGCGCCATGCCTGTCCATCCCAGTAACGACAGGATAACCGTGATGCCAAAATACACCAGCACCGGGTCCCAGCGCGGCGGAACGGCGGTCGCCAGCGCCATCCACAGTGGAATATTAGGCACGGAACGCAGGACTTCAATGATGCGCTGGATGATGTTATCGACCCAACCCCCCACTAAGCCGGAAAGCCCACCCAGAAAAACGCCAAGCGCCAGACTCAGGAAAACTCCCACCAGCCCGACAGACAGCGAAATCTGTGAGCCGTAAATTAAACGGCTCAAAATATCCCGTCCCAGATCATCGGCACCAGCCGGGTAGAATGGGTCTTCCGGGTTAGTAGGGCCAAAGAGGTGAATATTGGAACGAACGGCCAGTTTGCCGAGCACCGGAATCCCACGAAAACCCAGATAATACTCATCACCTTTGACGAAAAAGCCAAGCCGTATTTTCTCTTCTTTGTTGACCGTGAAAATTCGTTCGTATGTTCGCGGGTCGGTGGTTCGATCATACGGATAAACGAATGGCGCTAGTTTGCCGTCGTCAAACAGATGAACTTTCTGCGGAGGAGCCTGAGTATAGCCCCGGCTGTATGTATCTTTAGTGTTGGGCGCGAAGAATCCCGCGAAAAATGCCACAAAATAGAGTGTAAACACGATGACCAGACTGACCATTGCCAGACGGTGCTTGCGAAACTTCCACCACATCAACCGCCATTGAGAAGCAACCAGCACCTTCGGCTCGTCGGTAGCTACTTCGGGAACCGCGCCAACCTTAGGGAGCGTATCAGCTATCGGAAGGACATCATTTGCCATCAACGCCCTCCTTACATTGCGTCGTAACGGATACGCGGATCAACCCACGCCAGCAGGATGTCAGAAAGCAGCATACCGAAAACGGTGAGCAGACTCAACAGCATCAGGAAACCCGCCGCCAGAAACATATCCTGCTGCTTCAACGCTTCAAGCAAAACGGGTCCGGTCGTTGGCAAATTCAAAACAATTGAGATAATCGCTTCCCCGGCGATTAAGCCCGGCAGTACCCACGCCAGCGCACTGACAAAGGGATTCATCGCATGGCGCAGCGGGTATTTGATGAGCAGCTTCCACTCTGGAAGTCCTTTAGCACGCGCAGCATCCACATAGGGTTTATGCAGCTCATCCAGCAGGTTCGCCCGCATCACACGGATAAGGCCCGCCGTACCAGCCGTACCGATGATAATCATCGGAATCCACAGATGCTTGAATAAATCAAGCACTTTCGCGACGCTCCAGGGGGCTGTCTCATATTCTGGCGAGAACAGCCCGCTCAGGCTTGCGTTCCCATACTTGAACGCAACAAACATCAACACGAGCGCAATCAGAAAGCCCGGTGTCGCCAATCCCAGAAAACCGATAAAACTGAAAACATAGTCGGCAAGGCTGTATTGTTTTACCGCAGAAAGAATGCCGATAGGCAGCGCGACCATCCACGTAAAAATGAAGCTGGCGAAGGAAACGACCAGTGTCATCCCGATGCGGTCCTTGATGAGATTTTCGGATGGTTCAGAGTATTGGAAGGAATAGCCAAAGTCGCCATGCAGCATGATATTGCTGATCCATTTGCCATACTGGACATACACCGGCTCATTCAGCCCGTAGCGGTCGCGCATTGCTTCCTGAAATTCCGGTGACCACGTTGCACCCCCGGTTTGCAGGTTACGCATATTCTCCAGCATTTGTGTGACATAATCGCCGGGAGGAAGCTGAATCGTAATAAACACGAGGATCGAGATGATCCACATAGTCGGAATGGCATATAGTAACCGTTTCAAAATATATCTAGCCATCGCAAGATAATCCTATATAAATGTTTTCTCTAGCATACACCAGACAGCATGGATGCCGTCCCTACGAATGCCCCGATTTTTGTGGGGACACGGCACTGCCGTGTCCTCTATGTGTGTAAACCACTCAAAACGGCTTTATCAAGCCCCTCCCCATATATGGCTAGCGGAGGAACACTTTTTGCTCGTTGCGAGATCTGGCAGGCTATTCAGCCTTGCCGAATCCGCACCCATCAACTGTTTACAGCAGGACGCCCCATGGGGCGTCCCTACGCAACACCGTCGAACATCTGTAGGGACGTGCCGTTGCACGTCCTGAATTCATGGCCCGACAGGACCCATACCTACCCGTCCCTTCGAAAGTGTCCCTCCCCCAACATTTATGGGAAGAAATGGGGAGGGAACGTTCACCCGTCCCCATCTACCCCATTATCCGTAGTAGACAACGGGTGCCGCATTGTCTCCCCCATGTTTGGGGGAGATGTCGCGCTAGCGACAGAAGGGGTTCATTCGGTATTTCACATTTTGCGTATATTACGAATTACTCTTTGAAATACCACTGTTCGGGGAACGCAATCGCGGGGCCACCCGGATTCCAGCCATTGACCCAACTTTCGGGTACGTTACCCAATTGGGCGCTCAACGGACGGTAGCTGTCAGTAGCGCTGGAAATCCCGATCACCCAGAAATTATCGGCAGCCGTCTGAAGCACCTGCGACATCAGCTCAATCCGCTCTTCATACGTTGGGGCTTGCAACACGGTGTAATAGGCGTCAATGTGATCCTTGATGTCCTGAGGTGGTTCAACCCCCTCCGGATTATCCGGCGTAAGATGCCAGATTGCCCAGCCATTGCCCCAGATGCCCTGACCGTGAATCGGAACAAAGTAACGCGGGTCCATGATCGCCGTGATACCGTAGCCACCCTCCCCTGTGAAAATGGTAGCTTCCATGCTGTTATCATCGCGGCGTGCTGTCCAGACTTCGTTATCCACCACGCTCACAATCAAATCTATTCCAACCTCAGCGTAGTACTGTTTGAGGAGTTCTGCGACATCTGAGAAGCGCAGCCCGTAATCGCCGGTTTGAACTGTAATAACAATCGACAACTTCTCGCCTGTTGCCGGGTTGAGTCGCCAGCCTTCATCGTCACGTTCTGGCAGCACTTTGTCGAGATACTCGTTCGCCAGATCAACATCGTATGCGACATATTGGTTGCTGAGTTGCTCGTTGTACAGCGGTGAGTCTTCATTGGGTGAAACCTGACGCGGAAAACCCTGACCGAAGTAGACAATATCAATGACTTCTTCGCGGTCGATGGCGTGAGACATACCGATGCGAAAATCCTTCTGGCTGAAAATGTCGCCCAGTTCGGGATGGGTCAGGTTAAACATGACACTAACAGTGCCACCACCCTCGCTTTTCGTCGGGTAAATTGCCAGCCCGGAGGTCGCTTCATTTTCAAAGAACAGTGGACGCTGCTCATCGGTAGTATTTGCCATCGTGTCGAACCTGCCTGCCAGCACATCGATCAGCATTGGTTCTTCATTCTGATATGCCGTGCCGACAATCCGATCAATATAAGGAAGCTGGTTACCTTCCCGATCCACCCAATAGTAGTAGGGATTGCGCTCTGCGACGAAACGGGTCCCGGTTCCCATCGGCTCGGTGAAAATCCACGGGAACATGGTCGGATAGTTCGGGTCACGGCTAATGATGGCAGGATCAGTGCCGGGTCCAACGGCGGAATGTGCCTGAAACAGCGATACCCAATCTGACGCACCTTCGGTCTGTTCGATCAGTTCATCAATGCCGTCAGGATTGTAATCAATGTGGAATTGTTGCAGGTAATGTTTGGGCGCTGTCACCAGTTCCCAGCCGGGCCAGCCCGCCATATTGATGAGGAACATTCCGTAAGGTACATCAAAAGTGATAGTGAAGGTGAATTCATCAATTTTCTCGACGACGGGTGGTGCTTCGCCCGGTTTGAGCCAGCCAGCAGGAAATGTACCCGCGTTGAGTTCAGAATTTGCCATAATATCGTTTACCGCAAACAGGACATCATCCGCAGTGAAGGGCATTCCGTCAGACCATTTGATGCCTTCGCGCAAGTGGAAGGTGTAAACGGTCGCGTCTTCATTCACATCAACACTCTCAGCGATGTTCGGAACAACATCAGTATAGGTTTCGTTCCAGTTCACCAATCCTTTCCAGAATGTCCAGAAAACCATCTGGCTTGACCAGAAAGCATCGCCAACAAATGGGTCACGGAAATCGCCGCCATAGGTCCCAATTTCTGAACCGGGCAGATCAATCACACGCGGATTGAGCGGCAGCCGTTCATCGACGGAGGGTAATTCACCTGCTGCAACACGTTCTGCCAGCATTGGTGATTCACCAAAGCTCCCTTCCTGAGCAGAAAGTGATCCGGGCAAAGTGGACCCGATCAAAATAAGAACAAGCCAAACGAACAAAAGA
>JAKEEQ010000098.1 GCA_022616515.1 Chloroflexota bacterium
AAGCTGGTTGGGATCGCTAAACGTAACATCCGCCGTTTCCTCACCTTCAGGAACCGGGTCGTTTAGAATAGCCGCAATCTGGTCATCGTCAAGAATGGATGTTGCACCAACGCGACGGGCTAGAATATCCAATAAGGCGAAGTAGGCGGGCTTTGGCCGGTAGTTGTCGGAGAACAACAGCGGCTGAACTGTCGGATTGTCAAAGAACGAAGCGTCCCGCAGCCACGTAAATTTATCGGTTACACCCCATGTGATAAAGGCCGTACAGTTGTCTGCGTCCAAACAGGTTTCCATCAAACGGTAGTAATCACGGGCCTGACGGCGGAGTATTTCGGCGTCAGTTTCACCAAGATACTTGATGTCTACCTCGGTAAACTGCACTTCCAGACCCAGTTCACCGATTCGCGCCATGTTCTCAGCAATGGATGCAAAGTTAATGCTGTCAACATTGAAGTGGCTCTGCATGCCAATGCCGTGAATGGGTATGCCGCGCTCGACAAAATCCTGTGCCATTGCGTAAATCGCGTCAGATTTGGCATTGATGACTTCAGCACCATAGTCATTGTACAGAAGCAGCGCATCCGGGTCGGCTTCATGGGCAAACTGGAAAGCAAGCTCGATGTAATCTTCACCAATCATGCGCAGCCACGCGGTGTCGCGCAGAACGCCATTATCAAAGGCTTCGTTGACCACATCCCAGTAGAGAATTCGACCTTTATAGCGCTCTACGACGGTCGTGATATGTTCGCGCAGGACCTCAATCGCTTCTTCGCGGCTGAAGTCCGCAGTTTCTACCCAGTCGGGTGAGCACGAGTGCCAGATCAGCGTATGACCGTGAATCACCATGTCGTGTTCTTCGGCAAATTCCACCAGCCGATCAACATTGGTGAAGTCGTATTCGCCTCGTGCATTCGAAATCATGCAAAACTTGGCTTCATGTTCAGGCGTAAACATATTAAATTCACGAGCGAGAACGTCGGCATGGGTGGGGTCATCGAGATGATGGGTCCAGGCCGCAGCACCGATGTAGATGCCATTACGGGAAGCAAAGCCCCGCAGCGAGAATGCTGTCTCCTGAGCGTTAATCGGAACGGCGGGTAGAATCATGAATATGAGTAACAAACAGATCAATAGTTTGCGCGAAATCAACATATTCCTCCTTTTGTATTTATGTTTTGGCTACATGTGAACAACCTCTTTCTTCTATCTCTCTTCATTCACCTCCCGTCACATCTAGTCGAAGGGAATATCGCAAGAATCGCGAATGATAAGCTGAGTATTGAGGGTGAGCTTGACCATATCCATGTCTGGATTTTGGAGACGTTTCAGCAGTAAATTGACCGCCTCGCGCCCCATTTGATTAAGCGGCTGGCGTACAGTGGTTAGTTTGGGATAAGCAACTGCCGCCTGTGGAATATCGTCGAAGCCGAGGATCGAAATATCGAGCGGAATACGCAGGCCACGTTCCCGGATGGCTTCAATTGCCCCTAATGCCGATAAGTCGTTAGCAGCAAAGATAGCCGTTGGAACGTCTGACCGGGCAAGCAGCTCCCGTGTCGCCCGGTAGCCACCTCTCATCTCAAAGTTGCCCGGCACAACATATTCTTCACGAAATGGGATACCATGATCAGAAAGTGCTTCCCGGAATCCTGCAAGGCGTTCAATAGCACTGTTCAGTTGTGGAAGTCCGGCTATAAACCCAATCCGTGAATGTCCCATTTTAATTAAGTATTGGGTAGCTATGTAGGCTCCCTCTCGATTGGTGGCCTTGACCACCATGCTATCTTCGGCTTCATAGTCCTGGTCAATCAAAACATAGGGAAAATCACGTTCATTGAGTGCCTCAAGGTAGGAATCGGTGATGAACGGGGCAACCAGTAATAGGCCGTCGGCGGCACCATTCATAATCGTGGCAACGTAAGTCGCCTCAGTCCCCTGATGGCGGTTCGTTGTATAGAGAATGAGGTTGTAACTGGATCGGGTGAGTTCATCATCAATGCCTTGCAGAATCTGGATGATGTAATCATTCGTCAGCGTCGGCACCAGCACGCCAATGAGATGGGAAGGTCCGCCAGCCAGACTGCGGGCCTGCTGGTTAGGAACATAGCCCAATCGCTCCGCTGCTTCAACGATCTTTTCGCGTGTGCTGGGTTTGACAAACTCAAATCCGCTTAAGGTACGTGACACAGTCGAATAGGAGAATCCCGATTCGCGGGCAATATCAAAAATGGTGGGCATTCGCTTTTTTTTGTTGGTTTCTTCAGCCATCGTTACTCTCTTTTGCAAGCGCTTGTAATCGAGTTGCATTTAGTAAATCTAGTGTACCATGCCCGGCACGTGCGTCGCTGTGTATTCAATTTACCGTTGACTGTGAAATGTAAGGTGGCCCAGGAAAAGATAAAGATCATAAATGTGCATTTTTGCAAGCGCTTGTAAAACCAATTAAAATATAACAAAAAGATTGCATGTTGTCTACCAGATCGACGTGTTTTTTACCCAAACAAGCAAATGAGAACTTTTATGACTAATGACCGTACAAAATCCAGTGAAGATGGTTATGAACTTTGGCTGCGCTATCTGCCCGTTGCAGATGCCGAACGGCTTGAGGCATATCGTTCAGTGGTTAGATGCATCGTGAGCCGGGCCACATCACCAACGCTCAGTGTCGCCCTCAAAGAACTACGCAGCGGTTTGCAGGGTCTGCTTGACTGGTCAATTCCCATCACAGACGACCTCAACCAGCCCGGCACATTGGTGGTGGGTACGCCGGAAAATCATCCAGAGATTGACGCGCTTCAGTTGGATGAAGACCTTGCCGCAGTCAATGATGAAGGGTATGTCATCCGCAGTACGTCTTATAACGGCCATCCCTGTATCGCCATTGCCGCGCATACTGATACTGGCGTTCTTTATGGCGTGTTTGCTTTCCTGCGCCATCTCCAGACTCACCAACCACTTCAGGATATACGCATCGTTAGCTCACCCCGGACAAAAATACGTATGCTCAATCACTGGGATAATCTGGATGGGACGATTGAGCGCGGCTATGCGGGTTTTTCGCTGTGGGACTGGCACAAACTGCCGGACTATCTTTCACCACGCTACACAGACTATGCGCGGGCCAATGCTTCCATTGGCATCAACGGTGCTTCGTTGACCAATGTCAACGCCAACTCCCTGATTCTCACAAAACCATATTTACAAAAGGCGGCAGCACTGGCGGATGTATTTCGCCCGTATGGCATCCGGGTGTTTTTGACGGCAAGATTCAGCGCCCCTATCGAAATTGGCGGCCTCACAACGGCTGATCCTTTGGATGCGGAAGTCATTGCATGGTGGAGGGGCAAAGCTCAGGAAATCTACGACATCATCCCGGATTTTGGTGGATTTGTGGTGAAGGCCAATTCGGAGGGCCAACCCGGTCCACACGACTACAATAGGTCACACTCTGATGGTGCGAATTTGCTGGCAGAAGCCATTGCACCTTTTGGCGGCGTTGTTATCTGGCGAGCGTTCGTCTATGACAGTGATATTCCCGATGATCGGGCTAAACAGGCGTATGATGATCTCGTCCCGCAGGATGGCACTTTCCACAAAAATGTGCTGTTGCAGGTCAAAAATGGTCCGATTGATTTTCAAACACGTGAACCATACCATCCGCTGTTTGGGGCGATGCCGCAAACGCCGCTGATGCTTGAATTGCAGATTACGCAGGAATATCTTGGCTGCGCAACTCATCTGGTTTATTTAGCGCCGTTGTTTAAAGAAACACTGGATGCGGATACTTACTGCTACGGTCGCGGATCGCTGGTGGCCTATGTTGTGGACGGCAGCATGGATGATCACGATATATCAGGCATGGCAGGGGTCGCCAACACTGGCTCAGATCGCAATTGGTGTGGACATCCTTGTGCGGCGGCGAACTGGTATGCTTTTGGGCGACTGGCGTGGGATCACACCCTGTCGGCTGAAACGATTGCCGAAGAGTGGCTGCACATGACGTTCTCAAACGACTCACGATTTGTCCAGCCAGCCACAACGATGATGATTACCTCACGTCAGGCGGTTGTCAATTACATGACGCCGCTGGGCCTGCATCATATCATGGCGCGAGGACATCATTATGGGCCGGGTCCGTGGGTGGAAGGTGGTCGCCCGGATTGGACATCGCTGTATTATCATCAAGCGGATGAAGAAGGCATCGGCTTTGACCGCACACCAGAAGGTAGCAATGCCGTCAGTCACTACTTCCCGCCATATCGCGAAGAGCTAGCCAATCTGGAAACCTGCCCCGAAAACCTTCTGCTGTGGTTTCATCATGTTCTGTGGGACCACCGAATGAAGTCAGGGCGAACGTTGTGGGATGAGCTTTGTTGCAAATATAACGAAGGTGTGGAACAGGTCCGCCAGATGCAGCACACGTGGAATGCGCTGGTGGATTTTGTTGATCCGGCACGTTTCATCCATGTTCAAGTGCTATTGTCGATTCAAGAGCAGGAAGCGCGATGGTGGCGCGATGCCTGTCTGCTCTATTTCCAGACATTTTCGCAGTTACCAATTCCTGATGAGTACGAACAACCGGCTGAATCACTTGAGTATTACATGAACCTGTCGCATTATTTCGTGCCCGGCATTCCTGAACGGCGTTTTTAGACGGACACGGCAGTGCCGTTTCCCTACGCAAATCAATTTTGATGCGTGAGAGGATGATATGTTTTGCAGAATGTATTTTCTTTAAGAGATGAACTTGCACTCATTACAGGCGGCGGCACGGGATTGGGCTTTGCGGTGGCGCAGTGTTTTGTTGAAGCAGGCGCACGGGTCATTATCGTGGGTCGGCGTCAGGAAACGCTGGAAACTGCCATACAAAAATTGGGTGCTGCCGTAATCAGCAGAGTGTTTGACGTGACCCATTTCGATGAGACTCAAAACTTTATTGAAAGTGTCGAGCACGACATTGGACCGGTTTCGATTCTGGTCAACAACGCCGGTATTCACCTGAAGAAACCGGCGGAAGAGACAACAATTGATGAATTTCGCGCCATTCTGGACACACACCTACTGGGAGCCTTTGCTTTAACTCGGGCCGTCATTCCGGGTATGAAACAGCGCCAGCACGGTAGTATTTTGTATATGGCGTCGATGGCTTCATTGTTTGGGATTCCGTATGTGGTCGCCTATTCAGCAGCCAAATCCGCTTACGCCGGGGTGGTGTGGACGCTTTCCACCGAGTTTGCGGAATATGGCATCCGGGTGAATGCGATTGTGCCGGGCTGGATTCAATCCGACATGATGCGGGGCGCAATGGATGCGGAGCGCACCCGCCGCGTCCTCGAACGGACGCCCATGCATCGCTTTGGTGAACCCGAGGACATCGGTTGGACAGCCGTATATCTTTGTTCGGCAGCGGCAAAATTCGTTACCGGCGTGATGCTGCCGGTTGATGGTGGGGCGTCGATTGGATTCTGAGGAATTGCACGCCAAATCGGAAAGAGTCCGTAGGGACGCAGCAGTGCTGTGTCCCCATAGGTGTAAAGATAAGGCAGGAGCCGTTATTCTAAAAGGAAAAAACGACCACTTTGCACCGGGGAATAAATTCCCCGGCTAGCGAAAAGCAAAGTCCACTGAAGGGACTGTTTTGGAATCCGTTGAGTGGATTTCGCCTTGCCCAGCACCCGATTTTAATCGGATGTGCCCGACACGACGGCTGGCGGCGCAACACACGACCGTTGTCACCCGCACCCGCAAGTTTTCCGGCTTCAGAAGCCATCTTAGGCTTAACTTTACACGCATGGGATTTTGAGGGCAGCGGACACGGCAGTGCCGTGTCCCTACGGAGTTACCATCAACACCAAAATTGGGAGAAAAATCACTCATGAACATAGGGCTTGGGCTTTACCGGCACATGCTTACGCCTGATAATTTCCGTTTTGCCCGTCAAGCGGGGGCAACCCATATTGTTGCCCATCTGGTCGATTATTTTTCATCTGGTCCAAGAATACCGTCGGCACAAGATGATGGATGGGGACTGGCGGGCGGCGGCATCGACATCTGGGAGCCGGATAATCTGCGTGCCTTGAAAAAGTCGATTGAGGAGGAAGGGCTGGAACTGGCTGCTGTTGAAAATCTGGACCCAACCCAATGGCATGACATCCTGCTGGATGGACCACGCCGTGATGAACAGATTGAGACAGTTAAGGGCATTATCCGCACCTTTGGTGAAGTGGGAATCCCTATGCTGGGTTATAACTTTAGCATCGCCGGGGTATGGGGCCATGTTGAAGACGCTTACGCACGAGGAGGCGCATTATCGGTCGGTTTTCTAGGACCAGATGGCCCCAAAGAAAATCCAATTCGCAAGGGTATGGTGTGGAACATGATTTATGATCCAGATGCACCTGCGGGAACACTTGAACCCATCACTCATGACCAGCTATGGTCGCGTTTTGAACACTTTTTGAACGCGGTACTGCCCGTCGCTGAAGAATCCGGAGTCAAGCTGGCCCTACATCCTGATGACCCGCCAATGCCCACGTTACGCGGCACTCCTCGTCTGGTTTATCAGCCACGATTTTATCAGCGCGTCCTTGATATGAAGCCAAGTCGTTCAAATACACTGGAATTTTGCATCGGCTCTTTATCGGAGATGACGGAAGGCGATATTTACGAGGTAGTTGATGAGTACAGCCGCCAGCAGGCCATTGGCTATGTACATTTTCGCAATGTACGGGGCAAAGTTCCGTTCTATCGGGAAGTGTTTGTGGATGAAGGTGATGTGGATATGATTCGGGTTGTTCGTATTTTGCATGACAATGGTTACGATGGTGTGCTTATTCCTGACCACACGCCACAAATGACCTGTGATGCCCCCTGGCACGCGGGAATGGCGTATGCAATGGGGTATATGCGAGCAATCCTCAATATGATTGAGGCCGCATAGACAATATGCGGGTTAATGGCTGCACGCAGGTTGCAGCCATTTTATTGAGAACGTTCTATATGAAACGGATGCCCTCCTTCCCCTCTGTCGCTAGCGCGACATCTCCCCATAAATGGGGAGAATTGATAGCGTCGAGAAGTCCGCCTCAAAAGTTCCCATGGTTGGCGAGGGTACAGTTTTGCAAAAGCCGCTGATAGTGCCAGAAAATCCGATGTGGCTGTCCCTACCCGATAGGCCCGACCACCACGCCCGCCTTCTATCATCGCCACTCCTCCCCATTGACGCAATAGTGTACCCCTATCAACCAAACATGGGGAGAATTGAGGGGGATTCATAGACGTTGAGAGACTACTTCACACTAACGCGGCCCAGCATCCGGTCAATATCTACCATCTGGTCAGCGGTGAGTGGGCCAAATTTCAGGGCAGCACAGTTTTCTTCGACCTGGGCGGTGGTTCGGAAACCGGGAATCGGTAACGTTTTGTCGCTGCGTGCCCAGAGCCATGCCAGTGCTCCCTGTGCCAGTGTACGTCCGTCGCTTTGCAGGATTTCGCGGACGGCAGTAACTCTATCGAGCCATTCAGGATTTGCCGCACCATCCTTGAAATACTTCATCCACTCCGGTGCATTAGGACCACGCACATCGTCATCAGAGAGGGTTATGTCTGGCGTGTACTTGCCAGTTAGCAGGCCCATTGCCAGCGGCCCGCGATTGATGGCAGCCAGATTGAATTCATCACAAACTGCCAGAATATCCGGCGCGTCGTCGATGACGTTCATCTCGACCTGAATCGCCGAGCAATTTGGCCCTTCGGCAAAGATACGGGCACGATCTGAAAAATCGGTGCTCCAACCATAGGTGCGGATTTTCCCGCCTGCAACCAGCCCTTCAAGAGTGTCGCGGACTTCTTCCGCGCCCTCTGGACCATATTCATTCCAGTGGAACTGATACAGGTCAATGTAATCCGTTTGCAGCCGCCTGAGTGATGCCTCACAGGCGGACCGGATGTATTCAGGGCTGGTGTTGGGGCCGGTTTCGGTTTTGGTGGCATCGTCCCATGAATAGGTAAATTTCGTGGCGATTACCGCCCCGTCGCGGCGACCTGACAACGCTTCGCCAAGTACTTTTTCACTGCGGCCCATGCCGTAGATGTCGGCGGTGTCAAAAAAATTAACGCCCATCTCCAGTGCCTTATGAAGCGCCCGGATGGATTCGGCGTCGTCAGCACCACCGCCCCAACCGCTGCCACCCATTGCCCAGCAGCCAACACCAACGGCGCTAACCTCAATCCCACTACGTCCTAAAGTTCGTTTTTGCATGATTATTTCCTTTCTGTGCTAAACATAAACTCGACCAAGAATGTCGTCAATTTCCTGCATTTGTTCTGGCTTGAGAGGCCCGAACTGCATGGCCTGTGCATTTTCCTGAGCCTGCTTGATGGTGCGGATGCCCGGAATGGGAATCGTCGTCTCGCTGCGTGCCCATATCCATGCCAGCGCTCCCTGAGCCAGTGTCCGGCCTTCACTGGTCAGGATGTCGCGCAGATCGCCCAAGCGATTATAGGCAGGCTTGAGAAAAGTATCCTGTGTCCACTGGTCACTGCGGACATCGTTCGCTGTGAAGGTCGATTGCGGGTTGTATTTGCCCGTCAATGCGCTACGGGCCAGAGGGGTACGAATGAGGCCCGCGACAGCTTTTTCTTCACACAGGGCAATCATATTCGGGGCATCATGAACCACATTCAGATCATACTGAATCGCTGCACAATGTCCTCCGTCAATAAAGGCCCGCGCTGCATCGACAAAATCCGTGCTCCAGCCATAGGTGCGGATTTTGCCCTCCTGCACCAGTTTTTCCAGTTCATCGCGCAGTTTAACCGCGTATTCGGCGGGATACTCGTTGACATGGAGTTGATACAGGTCAATCGTTTCGACTCCCAGCCTGCGCAAACTGTTCTCACATTCGGCCCGCACATTTTGGATGGTCTCTTCGAGCGTGGCATACATCAAGACCAGTTTCCGGTCGTAATCCACCTGAAAACCAAACTTGGTGGCGATGATGGCCTGATCGCGTTTGCCTTTCAGTGCTTTACCGAGCACGGTTTCGCTGTGTCCGGTGCCATAATTGGCGGCAGTATCGAACAAGTTAATGCCGTTGTCGAGGGCAGCATGGATGGCGCGGATGGACTCGTTGTCGTCCACCTCACCCCATCCCGCCTGAACATCCAAATACTGAAAGGGGCCGCCAATCGCCCAGCAGCCCATGCCGACTGCACTAATGGGCATGCCGATTCCGGGGATGTTTCGTGTCATCGTCATTGTCTTCATCTTCCTTCTTGATAGGAAATTGTAATTCAAATGCTGCTTTGCCGGTGTCTTCGGTTACATCGTGTAAGAAAATCTCGCGAAAAGGCCCTGCTACGCGATACCCACTGCGTTGAATCCACTCATTAAGGACTACCCATCCCGGAGCCATGTCTTCAGGCCCGGTATGTATCACCGCCGCTACCGTCATTGCCGGGATGATTTCTTCCTCGACACCATCGTCACCGCTCAACCGAACCTTGCTGTCGGTGGGCTGTGCGACTTCGATTGGAATGTCCTGCGGCGGATGAAGATACGATGGAAAGATCGCCATCGCGGGTGCAGTCGGCACGACCTTGTAACGGGCTACACTTTGCCGCAGTCCGGCGATAGTGTCGCCGATGTCCTTTTTGAGCGGAGCGACACCACGTGCCATCAACACCTTCACCGGTTCCAGGCGCTTGACCATCACTTCATATGCTGACATACGCCCTTCCATCTCAACTTCATAGATTTTGTTGTCAAGATAGGCAATTTGCTCCTGAAGCGTCTTCAACTGCTGGGCGAGGTCAGCACGTTTGGTTTTTAAAAAACGACGTGTCGGGCCCGGTGTCAGCGTGCCGTCAAGCAATTCGGCTATCTCATTCAGCGCAAAGCCCATATTCTTGAAGGCCAGCAGTCGATAGGCACGGGCAAGTTGGGCAAAATCGTAATAGCGATAACCTGTTTCTGGATCAACAGCGGCAGGCTTTAGTAAGTTGATGTCATCGTAGTGATGTAATGTTTTGATGCTCATATCTGCAAGTGCAGCAAATTCACCGATTTTCAGCATGACGTAACCTTTGCTTCCGATAACGAGAATAAACCATCCGGTAACCGGAGAGTCAAGCCCGGCGTACTGTGAACTTTATTGTTGACACGCAAAATGCAAACCGCATCGCAGCACATGACTATATTTCTCCCCTCTGTGGCTGGCGCGACTTCTCCCCAT
>JAKEEQ010000006.1 GCA_022616515.1 Chloroflexota bacterium
CTCGTAATGTTCTCAATTCGCTTCGAGCTTATAGAGATCATATGCAAAGTCTCTACGATGAGTGGGTGTTTGATCTAGGAAGCGACCCTGAGGAAATGGACAATCTTGTCAACTCCTCGGACGGCAAGAAATTCATTCGTTATGCACGGCGATTTGTCAAAGCCTATCGAACCACCATCGAATCGTTTTTCGACACCTACGTGGGAAAGGCACGTGTAGTACAGCTTGATGACAGGGTTGAGCAGCGTTTGCGAGATTTAGGATACCTTGAATGAATATCTTTATTTATGTCATGGATTCACTGCGGCCCGACTTCATAGGCTGCTACAATTTCGAAGAACACAACACGCCTAATATTGATGATTTCGCGGGCGATGCGGTACGATTTTCACTGGCCTTTTCACAGGCTACATGGAGCAAACCCAGCGCCACAAGCATCCTGACAGGCAGCTATCCTGACTCGCTTGGTATGCTGCATACCAGGCACCGCCTGAATCCCGCCATCCCGACGTTAACCAAAATGCTGAAAAAAGCTGGCTATCGCACACTGGGTCTGAGCACCAACGAATTTGTAAGCGAGGTTTTTGGATTTCATCCTGGCTTTGATTCTTTTCCTGACCTCTCGAATGACCCGCGTTTTGCTGAGCGTCAATACTACAAACTTTCCATAGATAACTGGACATCACAACATCCGATTATCCTGAGTGATGACTATAATCCAATGGTGGAAGAATGGATTAATCCAGCAGCAAACAATTTTGGGCTGATATGGTGCATGGACACTCACCAGCCGCTGTTTGACCCCCATCTACTCAAAACAGAAGGCAAAGTTGATCTGCGTTATTATCACGAAGTAACGCCGGAAACTCACGATGAATACATCAATGTCTATCGTCAAAAGATACAGTTTAATGATGAATCGTTTGGACAGTTCATTGAAATCCTCAAAGCAAAAGGGATTTATGATGATTCTCTGATTGTCCTACTCAGCGATCATGGTGAAGGCTTGGGACAACACGAAGTCTATACGCACGCTGAACTACCCTTCAACGAACAGATACACGTCCCCTTGCTGATCAAATTTCCGGGGAGTCGTTTTGCCGGTCAGGTGAGTGATGAACTGGTCGAATTGACCGATGTTGTGCCGACTATTCTGGAAGTAGCAAACCTGAAATCGGAGTGGCGGCTGCAAGGTAAGAGTTTGATCCCGACTCTACAATCTGGCGGCACACACCGTCGCTATGTATACAGCATCGGGCAAGCCAGTGCAAAGGATACATTTTATTTCAGTATCCGGGGTCGTCGCTGGAAATATCTCTACGTCAATAATCCACGTCCGCGCCGCGAATTGTTCAAATGGTTTCGCTGGACATTTCTGGTAGGGCACTGGTTCTTTAACTTCGATCTCGACCCGGACGAAATTCAGCACTATGAAAACTATACGGGTAACTGGCGACGCCGTGACTGGCGGTTTCGTTACGGACAGCTTATGGCGGTGTGGCGGTTGTTTACAAACTGGCTCTATTTCAAGCGCCACGTCAAACACACGATGATTGCTATACTGGATGAAACGGTAAAGGCACGGCTACAAGCACTGGGCTATCTCGAATAATTATTCGTCGAGCAGAGTTTCCATCGTGCCGGTAAAGCGATTCATTTGCAGATTGAACATCATAGCATACAGTCCATCCAGCGCCATCAGTTCGTCATGCGTCCCGTTTTCAATGATGCGACCATTTTCCAGCACAATAATTCGATCAGCGTGGCGAACGGCCCCGAAGCGGTGACTGATAAGGATGGCGATTTTGTTACTTGCTTCCTCATTGTAGCGTTCAATAACCTTGGCTTCGGTCTTAACGTCTAGTGCAGCGGTTGGTTCATCAAGAATCAGGATTTGCGACGGTTTGATATAGGCTCGTGCCAATGAGAGTTTCTGCCACTGACCGCGTGAAAGTTGGGTACTGTCATCAAAAATGCGTCCCAGCAGCGTGCCATACCCGTCCTCAAGTGTCTCGATAAACTCATCAGCTCCGCTGATGTTTGCCGCCTGCCGGGTCAGGTCGTGATTATCCAATTCCTCGATATAACCAAAGCCAATGTTGTCCTGCACGCTGAGACTGTATTGAACAAAATCCTGAGAGATAGCGCTAAATTGGCGATAATATTCTTCCAGATCATAGTCATGTAACGGTATTCCATCCAATGTTATAGACCCCTTCGATGGATGGTAAAGACGCGCAATCAGCTTGACCAGTGTTGACTTTCCAGCGCCATTATCACCAACAATGGCTAGTGTTTCACCGGGGCGGATGTGCAGATTAATGTCCCGCAGGGCTGGACGGTTGCTTTCGGGGTAATAGAAAGTGACATCCTTAAAGACAATGCCTTCCTGAATTTCGGACGGGACAGGCAGATTTTTGGAGGGTGGAAGCTCCGACTCTTGCAGGTCAAGAAAGCCGAAGAAATGACTGATAAAAAGCGCACTTTCATTGAAGATACGGATACTCATTTGGACACCAGCGATGATGGCGTTGACTTGCAGGAAGATGGAACTGAAAAGCACGAGATCACCCAGTGTCAGCCTGCCTATCATTGTTGAATTGATAATCCAGGCAAAGACCCCCCAATAAATAAGTACGGTGAGAATTTCGAGCGGCGATAGCACCAGAATACGCTGCCTTGCCAACCGGACTTTAGCATTTTGAACACCCAACAGATGATTATAAAAACGATCAATAAGGATGTCCTTCAGTCGAAAAATGCGGACCTCAGCCGCTGAAGTGACACTGGTTAATAAGGTGCGATAGTAGTTTGCCCAGCGCATAATAGGCGTTTGTTTACGTGTCAGATTAAACAAGGCGCGGCTAAAATAATTCTCGAAGTAGGTTGTTGGTAGTCCGGTCGCAATCAGCAAAAGAGTCAAGAGTACATTGAAATTCAAAAGAATAATCAGAAAACCTGCCAGCGTCACCAGATTCTTGGCAAATTTTGGGACTTCCTGAATAATCATCAGTGGACGCCGTCCGATTTCAGATTGCGCCTGAAACAGCATGTCATAAAAGCGCGGCTGCTCAAAAAAACTGTGATCCAGCCGGACAGCCTTTTTGACCAGCTTCATGTTCATGTCCGGGACAACTCGTTCAGAGAAAGTTGTGGTCAGAAGCTGTTCCACAGAACGTAAGACAATGATAGCTACCGCAATGCCAATCCCCAGCACCAGCAGGCGTACAGCAGGCGGGCTGTCGGTTAATGAGGTTTGAGCGTCGGGTAAAGCGGCGACTTCATTGACAATTTCGCGTACAATAAGAGCGCCCGATACTGGCAGTAAACCCTGAAGTACGACCACAATACCCAATACAATAATATGACGGGGACTGATATCCCACATCAACTTGAGTAATCGCAGAAAACTGACGGCTTTTTCTTTGTTGGTCGTTGTCATTGTTGGTTGTTGCTCCGTGATGTCGTCGCTATTATAGTGAAGCAACTCGCAAAACCTAGAGGAATTTCATGAAAGTAGCCTGGATAGAAAACCCCTTAACCCCCAAACACAGCGGAGTCTGGCGCTATAACCAGATGGTGCGGCGCGAACTGGAAAAACTGGATGGGGTGGAATTGACCACGGAAGCCACCACCGGACGCGACTTACCGCCTTTACAGGTCAATCAGGATGGCAAAGTGAAAGCCGTCTACGTGCCGGAGCGCCCGCCGCGCTATCCCTGGATTCCGATGTGGTTTAAGTATTTCGCCAAAAATATCGTGCGCGACAACCTGCGCCGGGCATGGCATCGCATCCTCGGATTAGGCTGGCAAGATCTGCAATTTCTGCGCCCCCCGGCCATGCCCGATCCTACCGAGAATCAACTGGTGCATATGACCGACCAATATCTGGCGTCGGGCATATCCTTTATCCGGCCTCGTCCATTAGTTATTACGGTCCACGACATCATCCCCTATATTGTGGAGCGGGACTATAATCTCAATCTTTACGAACGAAAATTCCATCGTTTTCTGTACCATCTGGGAATGCGCAATCTGCATAAGGCAACCGCCATCATCGCCGACAGTCATTTCACCAAAGACTCACTGGCAGAGGTACATCCCAAACTGGCAGATCGTATTCATGTCGTTCATCTTGGCGTTGCCCACGACCGCTTTACACCGGAACCAGTCGCGGAAGATTTTCTGGAAAAGGCAGAGATAAAGCCAGACCAGCCCTATATTGTCCACATTAGTAACGAAGCACCCCACAAAAATTTCCGCACATTGTTAAAGGCGTTTGCGAAAGTTCACGTTGAGCGCCCTGATGTTTTGCTGGTGAAATTAGGCCGTGCCCACAACGCCGATCATCATCAGGAAACGCTGGATTTGATAAAGTCGCTGGGCATCGGCGATGTGGTGAAATTCGTGGAACATGTGACAGACGAGGATGTTGTCAACTGGTATCGCGGGGCCAGCGTAATGGTTGTGCCGTCGCTGGTAGAGGGATTCGGCCTGCCCGTGCTCGAAGCGATGGCCTGCGGTACGCCTGTTGTGTCCTCTGATGCCGAAACACTGGTCGAAATTGCGGGAGATGCCGCCATCATCGTGCCACGTATGGATGTTGACGCCTATGCACAGGCCATGCTGAAGATCCTCAATAACCGGGAGGTGGCGCGTGTTATGACTGAGAAAGGGCTGGAACATGTCAAGAAGTTTACATGGGAGAATACCGCCAGAGAGATTATTGATGTGTATCAAAGCGTAGCCAATGCGCGTTAGCATAGATGTCCGCCCTATCATTTTAGACAGCGTCCAGAGTGGACACTTTCCCCCGCGTCTGACCGGGGTTGGTTTTGCGGTGATGCGCACCCTGCAAGCGCTTGCAACTATGGACCAGGAGACCCGTTACCAGTTGTTTTACACCTCGTCATCTCCCGTTCAATTTCCCGGTGATTTTCCCGCTAATTTTTCA
>JAKEEQ010000099.1 GCA_022616515.1 Chloroflexota bacterium
CCGGTTCCGGTGCGCCACGTTTGACGATACCGGTTCATTCTACTCGCCATTTGAACCGCAAGTTGGCTGATGGCTGGCAATTGTCTAAAACCCTGCGGTTGGGAATGCGCAAAGGCCGTCTCTTTGTCGATTTTATTCTGGAAAAACCACGTCCAGAGAAGAAAACCGCAGGTCGCGTGGTCGGCATGGATAGCAATTATGTCAACGGCCTGATCTTCTCGGATGGGCAGCAGGTGGGGCACGAACTGGTTAAGACTATTCGCCAATTCTCTAGGCGCAAGAAACACACTCACACCCAGATTAAATCGCGAATTGGACAGGCTCTCAAACAGATTGATTGGTCGTCGATTCATGTTCTGGTGATTGAAGATTTGAAGCACGTCAAAGGTGGCAAACGCGGGACGTTCCCGCGGACACACAACAGACGGCTGTCTCATTGGCTGTATGCCTATATTGTCGATGTGTTGGCACGCTATTGTGAGGAATATGGGGTTCGGCTTGAGCGTAAACACCCCGCCTATACCTCCCAATACTGCCACGTCTGCAATAGATGGGACAGACGAAATCGCAGTGGTGACAGTTTCAAATGCGTTCATTGTGGGTATACCGCTCACGCCGACCACAATGCAGCGTACAATCTGGAACTGCTGGGATTGGCGGGAGTTTATGGTCTCCGTTCGCTACAAAGTTCAAGACGGGAAAGTTTTGAATAACCATGGAGGTTCTACTTTGAAACTAAAACGAACAATTTTGTTATCAGTCATAACGATTTTTATTGCTGCCTGTGGCACACAAAAACAGATCAGCGGCGGATCACTGCCAGAACTCGAAGCCACCAGCACCGCCGTGCCGCACATGACATCTACACCCCCACCTCAGCTCGACCTGCCTGAACCCGCCGAGGTCGATTGGAATCTGGTGTCACATCATGCGCCAGCGATGCGCCCCGAATATGTTGGTGACATTGAAGCGTGGAAGGATAACAACCGCTACTATATCGTAGCGGATATGGAATTCAATGACACCGCCGCCGTCATCAACGGCTCACAGCGAACCCGCTTCCGCAATGACACCGGCATCGAACTTAATGAGATTGTGTTCCGCCTTTATTTGAACACCACGTCCCTCGGTGGTCGCACCACCGTTTACGACATGACCGTTGATGGTCAGGCGGTGGAACCCGTTTTTAGTGAGCGCGACACGGTGATGGCAGTCCCGCTGAGCGAACCGTTGAGTGACGGTGAAACCGTTGAACTTACCATGAAATTTAACGCCGTGATGGAGCGCGGTTTTGCCGGGGCCAGTGGTCAGCGTGCCCACTTCATACGCGACCTGCTGGCGCTGCCGGGCTGGCATCCCACCCTGTCCGTTGTTGAGGATGGTGTGTGGTGGACTACCAATCCGGTTCCCTTTGGCGATCCCAACTTCGCCGAAACCGCCCTGTACGAAATCTTCCTGACCCATCAGGAAGACGTGAATGTCGCCGTGAGCGGCGTCGCCATTGATGTTGTCGATAACGGCGATGGCACAGTTACTGAACATATTGTGACCGGACCCATGCGCGAGCATATTATTCTGGCAAGCCCCATCATGGGCAAGATAACCGACACCATCGACGGCGTCACCATCAATGTTTATTACCAACCGGGCCAGGAACGCGGTGCTGAATTTACGATGCAAGTTAGTCTCGAATCAATGGAAATTTTTAATGAGCAGTTTGGTGATTATCCTTACAGCGAACTCGACGTGGCTGAAACCTTTACCACCGCTGGAGGCATCGAATTCCCCGGTCTAATAGTCGTCAACACTAACCTGTGGAACGCGGGCAGTCAGGCCCTCGAAAATGTCACCGCGCACGAAGTTGCCCATCAATGGTGGTATGGTGTCGTCCACAACAACCAGCAGCGGATGCCCTGGCTCGATGAAACGCTGACATCATACTCCGAAAATATCTACTATCGTTTTGCCTATGCCGATGATCCACAGCGTGCCCGCGATCACATTGATTTCAGCCGCAATGCTTATAACACTTTTCGTGGGACGGATGGCGCATTGAATATCCCGTTGAACAGTTCCATCGGCGACATCAACCGTGTCAATGGTGGTCGTATCCTGATTTACGACAAAGGCATCACCTTCTACAATGAGCTTGAGGAACTGGTCGGCAGCGAGGTGTTCTTTGAGGCCCTGCGCAGTTACTACGTGGATATGAAATATGGGGTGTCTACCCCTTATATCCTTATGACGCATTTTGAGGAAGCGTCTGGCCTTGATCTTGATGCTTTCTTCTATGAATGGGTAGGCGATTTTCAAGGCGTTGACCCTGAAGTGAAAGCCGACATTGACGCACAGAACAACCGGCAGGAGAGCTAATGGATCACCTACCAAAAATTTCACCTATCGTTCATAATCGTCTGATATGATTGTTCGTCACTATGTGGTGAAGTGGAAGGTAATCTTGTGAAAAAATTAGTTCTTTTTCTGATCTCCCTTTTAATCGCGGCCTGTGGGACACAGCGTTCGGTAGATGATGGTCGCATTCCAACCATCCAGCCATCATTGACCGCTGTGCCCCACATCACATCAACGCCCCCGCCTCATATTGATGTGCCAGCCGTCGAACCCGTCGATTGGAGCAATGTAGCCCATCATGCACCTGCCATGCGTGATGATTATATGAGTGATATTGACGATTGGGTAGACGGTAACCGCTACTATGTTAAAGCCAATCTCGAATTTACACCCACCGCAGGCATCATTACCGGGTCCCAGCGTGTTCGCTTTATGAACGATACCGGCGATACGTTAAACGATATTGTGTTCAGACTATATCCCAATTCCCCTGACCTCGGCGGGCGGATGCGCATCTATGATGTGAATATAGATGGACAGACAATTGAAGGGACCTATGAGGAGCGGGACACCGTTTTTCGCATACCTCTATCTGAGCCGCTCGAAACTGGTAATCCAGTTGAGATTGTGATGGACTTTATCACGATAGCTGAACGCGGCCTAAACAGTTCTTATGGCCGCTACACTTTCATCAATGACCACCTCACTATTGAAGGCTGGTATCCTGTGTTGGCGGTATATGAAAACGGTGATTGGTGGACATTGGCCCATCTTTCCGGCGCGACAGATCCGCATTACGTTGAAACTGCCCTTCATGAAGTGTTCATGACCCACGCTGAGGGAATGCCCTTCCAGATTAGCGGGGTCATCATCGACGAAGTGGATAATGGCGATGGCACGGTCACCAAACAAATCGTGACCGGACCCATGCGCTACTCCTTCCTCGCGGCAGGCGGCGATATGGGCACGATTTCGGAAGTGGCCGATGGCACAACGGTCAACGTCCACTATCTTCCCGGCGACGAGCGCGGCGCAGAATGGATTCTGGAAGTAGGGGTTAATTCCCTGAAAGCCTTTAATGAAGCCTATGGCGACTATCCCTTTGCCGAACTGGACATCGTCGAAAACGTCACACCCACCGGTGTCGAGTTCCCCGGTCTGGTCATTGTCGCCAAAGAAAACTGGCAGGCCGGGCATCTGGGCGTCGAAATCACTACGGCTCACGAGGTTGCCCACCAGTGGTGGTATAGTCTCGTCCACAACGACCAACCTAACCACCTGTGGATTGACGAGTCGCTCACATCGTTTTCGGAGCAAACCTATCTGCGTTATGTCTACGGCGAAGAGTCGCAGCGTGTTCTCGATCATATTCAAGGCAGCCGCAGCAGCTATAACTTCTTCCGTGGATCACCCGGAACCGTTGATTTTCCGATGAACACCCCGGCAGATACGCTCAATCAGTATCCGGGTGGCATTGGGTTCGTGGTTTACGTGAAGGGGCGCGTCTTTTACAGCGAACTCCGCGAACTACTTGGCCCTGAAGACTTTATGGAAGGCATACGGTCCTACTTCGCAGAGAATAAGTATGGCATCGTGAACTCTGGCGAAATCATCCAGCATATGGAAGCCGCCTCCGGTCGTGAACTGGATGCGTTCTTCTACGAATGGGTTGGCGACTTTGAGGGACTCGACCCCGAAGTCAAAGCCCAGATTGATGGCGAAAACCAGCGCCAGAACTAACGTGTAAGGTAATGGACGTGCCATCACAAGCTTCCCCTAAACACCCGCTGTGGTGGCTGTCCATTCCTTTTTTGCTCATCAGCATGCTTATCTTGAGCATTGGTCAGCCATCCTATGCCCAGGACGAAACCCATACGCCCACCGCCACTTTCAGCGTGAGTCGTTCAGAATATTTCCGCCCCGACCTGCGTGAGCCATTTCACAGCGATATTGCAGTGCATAACACAGCGCCACTGTACAAAGGCGATTTTCGCCTGACCTTTACGGACGATCAGGCCATTCTCTTCGGCACACTCAACGTCATCTACACCAACCGCTCATCCCATGAACTGGATACCATCGTATTTCGCCTCTATCCAAATCTCCCGGCCTATGGTGGCGAGATGACCGTGCATTACGTGCAGGTTGATACGCGAGAAGTCCAGCCTGAACTTGATGAATCCGGCAGTGTTCTGGCGGTTCCGGTTGCGCTGCCGCCCGGTCAAGAGGCCGAAATCCTCCTGCAATTCGAGTCCCGCGTCAATGCGGGTGAAATCCATCTCTTTGCCCAGTACAGCTACCTCAATAATGCGCTGGCGCTGCCAAATGTATTTCCGCTGCTGTCCGTCTATACTCACGAAGATGGCTGGTGGCAAAATACGACTCATGTGCAGGGACAGGGTGTTTTTAGCGAGGTCTCTTTTTTTGACATCAGCATTACCGCCCCCGCCGAATGGATATTCGTCACCAGTGGCGTGAGCACTGCCTCCCATCTCAACGGCGACAGCACCCGCACCACCCGGTTCATTGCGTCGCTGGTGCGCGATTTTGGTTTGCTGGCCTCACCGGACTATCGCACCGTCAGCGGAACCGCTCAGGACGTGACCATAGACGTCCATTACCTGCCCGGTGGCGAAACCGCCGCCCGAACGGCCCTCCAATATGCCATTAACGCCGTCAACATATTCAGCGCCTACTTCGGGCCATATCCATATACCGAACTGGATGTCGCGGAAACCTTCACCACCACCGGAGGCATCGAATATCCCGGCCTTGTCTCCATCCAGAGCGATTCGTGGAACGCTACCGAACGCTACCTGGAAACACTGGTGGTGCATGAAATCGCCCATCAATGGTGGTACGGGCTGGTGGGCAACCGGCAAATGGAAGAGGTATTTGTGGATGAGGCCCTGGCTCAATATTCACTTGTGCTCTATGCGGGCGTTTATAGCGCCGGGATATCTCAAAGCGAGGTCATCGACTCTTATGAAGAAATCTGGCGCGATTTTTCCAATCCCGACCTGACCCTCGGTCAACCCGCCGCTGATTATCCGCGTGGAGCCTTATTCCCTATCATCTATAACAAAGGTCCCCTCTTTTTTGTCGAGCTTGCCAACAGATACGGTCAGGAGCGGCTCATCGGTGCGCTCAGCACCTTCTACTTTGAGCATCGCTACGGCATTGCCACCATTGAGTCCCTGCAACAGAGCCTCTCCGACAGCCTCGGCGTTGATCTGACAGAAATCTTCGACGAATGGGTTGGTTGACAATTGCAAAATCAGCTTGAATGACTATAGTGGGGAGGTAGTTCTTCAAAAGCAAGGGGACAAACTGTGAGTGTAGTGTTAGTTACTGGTGCAGCAGGTTTGATCGGCTCGGAAGCCGCTTTGTTTTTTGCATCGCTGGGCTTTGATGTGGTGGGCATCGATAATGATATGCGCCGCGTTTTTTTTGGCGAAGAGGCATCCACCCGCTGGAATCTGGAAAACCTCAAGTCTAAACTTGGCGACAAATACACCCACTACGATACCGACATCCGCAATCATGACGACTTGGAAGCCATCTTTAAGCACTATGCAACCAGCATCGAACTCATTATTCACGCTGCCGCGCAACCCTCCCATGATTGGGCCGCCCGTGATCCCCACACCGATTTCTCCGTTAATGCCGCCGGGACGCTGAATTTGCTGGAACTGACCCGCCAACACTGTTCGCAAGCGGTATTCATCTTTACCTCAACCAACAAGGTCTATGGCGATACACCTAATCGTCTGCCACTTGTCGAACGCGATACGCGCTGGGAGATTGAACCGGGGCACACTTATCAGGATGGTATCCGCGAGGACATGTCTATTGACCAGACCACCCACAGCCTGTTTGGGGCTTCCAAAGTTGCTGCCGATGTGATGACTCAGGAATATGGGCGCTATTTTGGCATTCGGACGGCCTGCTTTCGCGGCGGCTGTTTGACCGGACCCAACCACTCCGGCGCACAACTGCACGGTTTTCTGGCCTATTTGATGAAATGCACCGCCACCGGGACTCCCTACACCATCTTCGGCTACAAAGGCAAACAGGTCCGCGACAATATCCACAGCCACGATCTCATCAAGGCATTTTACGAGTTCTACAAAGCTCCCCGTGTTGCCGAGGTATATAACATCGGCGGCGGACGCTTCAGCAACTGCTCGATGCTGGAAGGCATTGCACTCTGTCAGGACATCACCGGCAATGAACTGAAGTGGACATACTCTGAAACAAATCGCATCGGTGATCACATCTGGTGGATTAGCGATAACGCCAAATTCACATCCCATTTCCCCAATTTTAAGCTGGATTATGACGTCCGGCGCATCCTTGAAGAAATTTATGACAACAATAAGGTGCGCTGGGCAGTCAAAGCTGATGCCCGTTCTTAATCCTCACTACATTTTGTGTTGATGCAATGACTCAGCGGGCGATTGGCGTTTTTCTTTTTACTTTTGCCATATACTGTTTTTCCATCGGTACACCTTTTTACAGCAGTGATGCACAGGTGATGTATGCCACAGCGCGGTCATTGGCCGTTGACGGTGACCTCACCCTCGACGATCACTCACTGCCTCAGATTGTGCCGGGTAGAGACGGGCAGTATTTCAGCAAATACGATCCCGGCCTGCCGCTGTTAGCTGTTCCGATCATCTACTATGCTGACCGTGTAGCCGCTACCCACCGCGCCAATCGCTACGCCACAGCCGCCCTGTTTGTGATGGTTATCCCTGCGCTGGCAATGAGTGCGGCCAGTATGGGATTGTTTCTCATCGCAGTCCAACTTTATCCTCAATCCAGAGCGCTTGCTGTCACCCTGACCGCTGCCTTTGCCACCATCATGTTTCCCTATGCCCGGCTCTTCTTTGCCGAAAGCGTGCTGACGGCCTGCCTGACACTGGCGGTGTGGGGCGTCTGGTGCGAGCGCACATGGCTGGCCTCACTGATGTTGGGGCTGGGAATCCTTACCCGCGCCAGTTTTGTTATCTATATGCCCGTGCTCCTCTGGCTGGCATGGCACACCGTTCCGCGCTGGAAACTCGCACCGTTGTTGACAGCCGTGATTCTGGCTGGCGTGGGCTTGCTCTATCACAACTATCTACGTTTCGGGTCACTCTGGGAGACAGGTTACGAAGGTGAGGGCGGCTTTACCGGGTCCGGATGGTTGAGTTTGCTACTGAGTCCGGGGAAGAGCATTTTTCTATATTCGCCACCGCTGCTGATAAGTGTCGTCCTGTGGTATCGTTTTCGGCGTGAATACCGCCTGCTTGCCGATTCCTTTCTATTCATGTTTGTTGCCGCACTCGGAGTCTACGGCGCGTGGTGGGCGTGGCATGGCGGCTGGGTGTGGGGACCCCGGCTGCTTGTGCCGTTGGTTCCATTATGTTGTTTGCCGTTAGGAATGATGCCCATCCGCCGCCGGTGGATTCTCGTGGCTATAACCGTCGTAACGTTGGGAGTCGTTGTGCAGATTATTGGCACGTTCACCAATGTCGTGCCCCATTACAGCGCGGTTTTTCAGAATGCACATCCCGACTCCCCGCAAAAATATGCTGAGATTCATTGGCAAAATCCACTCCTGTGGGCCGGACTCGAACGGGCACGAAATGGACAGTGGGAGTCCATCAGTCTGCTGCATCTGAGAGACCTCGGCCTGCCACCTCATTGGGCAGATAGAACGCCAATCGCCATTGTCGTGCTTGGCCTGTTTGGTGTCTTCCTTATTGCAGCCTCCAGATCGGAGTGATGGTGTCTTCCTTCTCAAATCCCAGCCGCTGGTACAGGCGCTGCGCGGGTTCGTTGGTAGACTGCGTATTCACCGTAATTGAATGGCGTGGAAACTTGTTAATTAACTCAATCACCAGTTGGGACCCAATGTGCTGTCCCATCATCTCAGGAAGCACGGCTAACCGGGCAAGATGAATACCGTCAGAATAGCTTGTTGAAAGCTGGTAGCCCACTGGCTGTTGATCCTGAAGCGCCAGTGTGAAATGCGATGCGTAAGACATGGCCGAGGTAAAGTCGCTGGTGTCCATCTGCCATGCCCCATCGAATGCCGCATGATCAATGGGAACCACCAGCGGTATATGGCGGTAGTTGGCCCGCATGATCTTGATAGTGGGTTTGCTGTCAATCCGCCCCGCTGGACGACGCAAATGGACCAGATGATGAATCCGCTCAAACGCATTCACGACCAGGATCGGAGCCAGCCACGGCTGCATATCCAGTACCAGAATCCGTTTGACACCGACTTCATCAAGCTGGATGCGGGCAACCGATAACAGTTCAGCAAAAATATTTGTATCGGCTTGATTGTGAATACCAATGAGGCGCAACCATGTTGTGCCCTCCACCGGCTTCGAGAAGGCCAGCAAACCTCGTAATCCGTGACCGGCAACGCTCAAGAAAATGCAGGCATCGTCATCATTCAGCCAGTCGCGCATTGGACGCCAATCCAGATGCTGCTGGACTCGCCGCTGTGTTTGTATGAATGTCAGAACATCCTGCTGGTAATCACGAGTGTAGCGTTGAACGTTTGCCAGCATTATTTTTCAAATTAACCTTCTTGTTCCGGTAAATTGAACGAGCAGCGCCGTGCTTCGATAGGACATGTCGCGAGCGTTGTGCCCGTGCCATCTTGTTCGCTGACCCCTTCTGGCACGAGCACGACGTCGAACGTATCGGCGCTTCCGTCATTGATCCATACCCAGTTCAGATAGTTTCCTTCGTTGCTTTGCTCGAAATATGACAGGTCTTTAATGTCATACGGGCTATTGGCACAGATTTGCGGCGGCTGTACCTCAACATTGCGTAGAGAGACGAATATGCACTGCTGCGCCAGAAAATCGAGGCGTCCTTCTGCACCTACATCGCGGGTTATAAACCGCTCCGTTTCATCTTCGGCCATGAAAATTAGCCCGGTAATATCCAGCGTTTCGCCGGACTGGTTGTATATCATGAGAAAATCGTTCGTCCAGCGAAGTTGAATATCGTCTGATCGGTTAAAGTTCACCTCTGACTGGTTTCCGTTATCGCCGCCATTGTCACCACCGTCACTGGCTAACGCAACAATACCAATCATAACTGCAATCAAGACAACGGCCCCGACAATATACAACCACCGCCGATTTCCGTTTTGGGTTCCTTTTTCGTTGGTCATTTTTCCCGTTTTCTTGTCTTTTCTGTTGTTTTTCTCGATTTTCTTGGATGGTGCTGGCTTACTGCTGGCAATTTCCTTAGCTACGCCATTGTTTTTTGCAGGCACTTTGGCTTCGACAGCAGGTTTGGGGGGAGGGGTGACCTTCGGTGTTGACACGACCCCGGCTTCGATTCCCATTGCTGTGGCTAAAGCGTCAACCATGTCCGTGGCACTTTGATAGCGCTCTTCTGGCGTTTTCTCCAGCGCTTTTAGCAGAGCTTTGCTGATGTCATCCGATAAATCGGCGCGGACATCCTGTGGGTTGGGGGGCGGATTGGTGATGTGACTCAGTGCCAGACTCATTGCCGACTCATCATCAAAGGGGGCTTTGCCCGTGATGGCTTCGTAAATGATCACGCCCAGCGAGTAAATGTCGCTTTGGGGTACCGCTTGTTGAGAAGATATAGCTTGCTCCGGTGAGATGTAACGCGGTGTGCCGAAGGCTGTACCCAATGTGGTATCCGTATTCGCTTGCATGACCAGGCCAAAATCCATCAGCACCGCGCGTTTGGAGTTCACTTCGATCATGATGTTAGACGGCTTAATATCCCTGTGAATCACATCATGAGCATGGGCAAAATCCAGCGCATCCGCCACCTGCCGCATAATTTTGATTAATTCTTCAAACGCCATAAACTTGCCTTGATTGCGGTATCGCGCCAGAATCTGTGTTAATGTTTCGCCTTCAATATATTCCATGACCAGATACCGGGGATCTTCAGCGTTGTGGTAACGGTAGACGCGCACAATGTTCGGATGCCGGTCGAGCTTGCCCATTGTGCGGCCTTCGCGTTCAAAACGCTTCATCAATTCTTTGGCACGATCAGGATCGAGAGTGATAATCTTCACAGCAACGTCTCGCCCCAGATTCTGGTCCTCACCCTGATAGACCTTCGACATCCCGCCCTTGCCAATAAGTTTCTTAATTTTATATTCACCGAGCGTTTTGCCGATGTACTCATCTTGTTTTGCCACTGCAACACCTTTCTTCTGCAAGCGTAATTCATTATAGCCAAAAATCGCCAAATCGTAACAGATGGTTCAACAACGCTATAATTAAGATGCTGTTTTTAGGTTCGTATAAAGGATACATGATATGAGTAATGACGTCGTTTATAATTCACATGTGCGTATCGAACGTATCGCTGGCCCGCTCCGTAAGGCGTTCCTGCCCGAAGAAGAAAATCCGATTTTCTTCAGTGTACACTCTGACGTTGCGAAACATTATGGCGTTGATCTGACTGTGGTCGAAGCACATGCTACCACCCTTGACTATGTGGTAGCCGCTGCCGGTGGTTGACTGACCGGAACCTTTGGTGGCGCGCTGGAAGCGCGTAACGTCTCTGCAAACAAAGGTCGGCTCTCCTCAACGGTTCGAGGAGAGGTCGAAAAAGAAGATAATGTTCTTGTCCTGAAGCGCATTTATGTTACCTACCATCTGGTGGCGAGCCGGGAGCATCACGACATCATTCAGCGCGTGCTGGGCTTCCATGCTGATTATTGCCCGGTTGCTCGTTCAATCAAGGGCAGCATTGAGGTTTTTACGGAAGTTGAGATTATTGACGAACAATAGTAATACGGGACGGCTTTTAATGTCCGTCCCCATTGGTTTTACCTGACTAACGTCATCAGGTCATATTCCTCGGCAAGCTTATAATCCATGTGCTTTAGAAAATCCAGACAGTCCCACAGCGTGTGAGTCATATGGAAATAGATCTGGTTCATCTGAACAAACGCGCTGATGAAAAATCGCGTCAGATCATTATCGCCAAAGGAAACGCCCCAGCCCAGCCGGGGATGTCGGGTGAACCGAAGCTGCCTGTAAACCTTAATGGTTGGAATGCTGTTCATTTCGCGGTTATCAAAGAACACATGCACCTGTGGCGCGGAACTTCTTTCGATAAAATCAACCAGTGTGGCGTCCAGTTCTAAGAACAGATCATCGGTGATATTGCCTGCCAGAGTGGCATATAAAATGTGATTAGATAATAGCCATTCAACATGAATCGGATCCAACAGATAACTCCTCCGTATCAATCAAAATTACCCGTAAATAGGATACACAGTAATGCCTACTGTGCACAACTACCGTGATTTAAAAACGTGAATATTTCGCCAATGATGGAAGAACAGTACATCTGAATCGCGGCCTCCTGTGCTGCTCCGGGCAAAAAACAGCTTTAATCGAAACACCCCACCGCAAATTGAGGCCAGCTTAGAACAAAAGTTCACTATCATGGTACAATAATTACCATATCGGGAGGAACACATTGCTATCCGAAGTCTCAACTTTACTGGGCCGTGAACAGGATTTACAGGCAATTGTCACGTTGTTACAGCGCGATGATTGTCGTCTCCTGACCATTGTTGGCCTGGGTGGAGTTGGTAAAACCAGTCTCGCCAGACAACTCAGCCATGAACTTGCTGATACTTTTCGTAATGGTGTATTTTTTATCCCTCTCGTTAAAATCACAAATCCTGATGATATTGTCCACATGATCATTCAAGCCCTGTCATTACAGATACAGCAAAATTCCACGCCACCATTTGACCAATTGACCGAATTTCTTTCAGACCGACAGAGTCTACTCGTTTTCGACAACTTTGAGCAGCTATTGGATGGCGTTCATATTCCGGGTGAACTGCTGGCATCAACATCTAGCCTCAAAATGCTGATAACATCGCGCGAAGTTCTCAATCTTGCCGACGAGTGGGTCTACCGTCTTGAGGGTATCGCCTTTCCTGAAGATGGTTATGACGGCGGTCATTTCCCTGCCGTTCAACTATTTGCACAGCAAGCCAGCCGCATACGCAACGATTTCGACCTCGTCCAGCACTTACCGGCGGTTGTCGATATTTGCCGGTTGGTTCGTGGCAATCCGCTGGCTATCGAACTGGCCGCCAGTTGGTCCAACGTGCTGGCACCATCAGAAATTGCAGCGGAAATTCAGGCGAGTGTGGCTTTTCTGGAAGGGCGTGCCCGTGATATTCCAGAGCGCCATCGCAGCGTTCGCTCGGTATTCCGGCATTCCTGGCAGCTTTTGAGCGAGAATGAGCAGGTCATTTTCAGGCGACTTTCAATATTTTCAGGCGATTTTGACCGCCATGCCGCCCGGACCATCGCCGGAGCGTCGCTCGTGCAGTTGACAGCACTGGTAGATAAATCCCTGGTTCAACTTGGGGTAAATGGGCGTTATGAAATTCATGAACTGCTGCGCCAGTTCGGTTACGAACGCCTGGAAGCGTCAGATGAAACAGGGATGATACATGACCAATTTGTGGACTACTACCTTAACTTCCTGCGTGTACGCGAAGCGAATCTCAAAGGTTATGGTCAGGTTGATGCATTGGATGAAATTGAGGCCGAATTTGAGAACATCCGCAAAGCATGGCAGTGGGCAGTTGAGGATGAGCAGTATGCGTTGTTGGGAAATGCCGTAGAAAGTTTACATTTCTATTGTGACATGCGCAATCGCTACCGCGAGGCCCACCAGCTTATTACGGACGCACTCAACCACATTGATCGCACGGCTCATCCTTTACTGGCAAGCAGATTCGAAGCTCGCCGGGTACGCTTATATCTATTTAATACTGTCGTGTACCCTCTGGACCCGATTTCGACCATACAACAGTGCATTTCTGTTGCCGCCCAGCATGGAGACAGGGCTGAGTTTGCATTTGCGAAATCGGTCCTTATTACGGCTTTGTTTTTGAAAAATGCTGATGAAAATGGGCTGGACGCATCAATTGATGTAGTGGCACTTATTGACGAAACAATAACGCTGTTTGAACAACTGAATGATCAATTTTATCTGGCAGAAGTTATCGGCTGGAAGGGAATCCTGTCATATGTGTTAACAATCCCGTTTCGTGACAATATTCAGTCGGGGGATGCCATACACCAATCCTATGAGATTCGTCGAGCGATAGGTGATGTCAACGGAATAGCGTGGTCATTGACAACCAGTCTGAATAAGTACTACCGAATCCAGGGAGACTATTTACAGGGACGACGTGTCCTTGAAGATGGTCTCCAGGCTATGCGTCAGATACGAAGTAAAAAGGGTACCAACCTTTGTAATGGTATTCTGGCAGCTTATATGGCCCTGAACGGCGAACTGGAAGAGGCCCATACTCTCGCTGAACAGACATACATTTTGAGCCAGAACACCAATGATCGGGTGGCACAACTGGCATGTCTCGCCGTATTGAGTTTTCTGGCATGCATCATGCACAACGATTATGAGACCGGACGCCGACATTTTGAACAAATGCGCCAACTTTATAACACGACCTTACATGCTTATTTGGGAATCGCAACCCTGTGGGGATACTGTCTTCCTATGGTGGGGATGGGGGAACATGATAAGGTCCGTTACCATTATGACGCGCTGGTGCACGACCGCTATTCTCCAGAAAAGACAACACTAACAGATTATTTCATCTCATCTTCGGTAGTATGTCTGATAATTGAAGCCATTATCCTCACTCGCGAGCGCCATCTTGAACAGGCCGTGGAACTCCTCGGATTAATCGATCAGCAGCCTTCGGAGATCACCAACTGGCTTCAACACTGGGAGTTAGCACGATCTACTCGTGATGAACTACAACAAACGCTTGATGAAGCAGCTTTTGAAGCGGCCTGGAATCATGGGGCACAGCGTTCTTTCGAGGAAACCGTTTTGGGATTGATTGGTAGTGCCTCTACGGAAACAGACGTTCTTACCGAACGCGAGCAGGAGATTCTTGAGCTATTGGCTGAGGGATTCACTAATCGCGAAATCGGTGAGCGGCTGTTTATTTCAACCGGCACGGTCAAGGTTCACACGCGCAACATCTACGAGAAATTAGGGGTGAACAGCCGTGATGAAGCGGTAGCCCGCGCCCACCAGCTTGACATTCTATAGAAATACCACCACAAATACCACCACCGGGGTATGGTTACTACCACCGCCTCCCGTTTACTCTGTAATTGAGCAAAATAAAGAGTTCGGGAGAGAATGCTCATGTTGAATCGACTGGAAAAACGCGCCGCAGGTATAGTCAATATCATTGATAACTCCGTGAAAGTCGTGCGCGTCTACGACATCCTTCATGATCAGGTCACATCAGAGGCCGATTTTGACCCTCCGTCAGTGCCTGAAGAGACGGTCGTTGAGGAGCGTTGTGTACACTCACGTGAAAACGTACCGTCGCTTAACATCCGATTTGAGAGCCGCTAGTCAACTCACATGCCGCCGGGTGGACCTCGCCCGGCAGTTGCACCGCCACCTATACGTTTCCCGCCCGCTGGACAGATATACTCTCGACGGAACAGTTAACTTACGGTAAGGTTACGAGTTGACATCTTACGTGGAGAAATCTATGGGCGTATTACCGAAAAATCTTGGCGTTGACCTCGGTACTGTCAACGTACTGATCTATGCCAACGGGCAAATTCTCTTGCAGGAGCCATCAATGGTCGTTCTGACAACAGAGGATGAGTACGTGCGGGCGGTGGGTCAGGAAGCCCGTGATATGTGGGGCCGCCATTCCGAAGATTTGCAAATTATTCGTCCACTAAAGGACGGTGTGATTGCCGATTACGAAGTGACTGAAGCAATGCTCAGTTATTTCTTTCGCAAGATCAGGTCGCGCGGCTGGTTCCGGCGTCCTGAAGTAATGATTTCCGTGCCATACGGCGTGACCAGTGTGGAGAAACGCGCCGTTCACGAAGCCGCCATTCAAGCCGGGGCACGTGAAGCGTACCTGATCTATGAACCGCTGGCAGCCGCCATCGGCGCAGGATTGCCCATCAACACCCCGGCAGGTAACATGGTATTGTCGCTGGGCGGTGGCGTGAGTGAAGCAGCCGTGCTGGCAATGGGCGGTATTGTATCGGCGGCTACGGTGCGACAGGGTGGGCAGCGTCTTGACGAAGCCATCATGAACTATGTTCGCCGCAAATACAGCCTCATCATCGGTGAACCAACCGCTGAAGCCGCTAAGATTCAGATTGGCGCAGCCATTGATTGGCCTGAAGAACTCAGCATCGACATTCAAGGCCGCGATCAGGTCGGCGGATTGCCACGCACGATTACGCTCACCACCAGTGAAGTGGTTGAAGCCCTGCATGAAACGCTGGTAGCGATTGCATCTGTAGCGCGTCAGGTGCTGGAGAAGACTCCACCGGAATTGGCTTCGGATGTGATTGACCGAGGTGTTGTATTGACCGGGGGCGGGGCATTGCTGCGTGGCATTGAGCAGTTCATCACGCACCAGACAGGCGTTCCGGCCTATCGTGCGGAAGAACCGCTGGTAGCAGTGGCGGTCGGCGCGGGGCGTGCCCTCGAAAATCCAAGTCTGATGCGCGGCAACGTCGAACGACTGTAAAATTTGTGGTGTAAGTTCACAATAATAGGCGTTACGCAGTTGAAAAATGAGATAAACTAAAAGCAAAAAATGAATCCAGCCAAAGTGAATGAATACGACTATATCAATTTCCTAATTGCGGCACA
>JAKEEQ010000100.1 GCA_022616515.1 Chloroflexota bacterium
CAGCAGTTGTTGCCCCACGATGACAGCCCGGAGAACATCGTTGGCATGGCACTCGCCCACGAGCGCAATGGTGATTTTCAGGCAGTTATTGACACGTTGCAGGGGCTGGAAACCTATCCCCCGGCGGCCATTCTCCTCGGCAAGGTCTACTATCTATTGCAGCGTCCCGATGAAGCACTCCATGCCTACCAGCAGGTCCCGGACCATCCACTGGCACGGCTTGGGATGGGCATGGTCACCCGCGACGAAGGGCTTATGCAAGACGTACTTGCCACTGCTCGCCGCCGCAACGAACCTGACATCATTCTTCAAGCTCTGTTCGCACTGGCCGGTTACTATCGAGAAGAAGTCCGCCATGCCGCAGCACTCCAACTCAATCAAGAGGCATTTGAATTCGTCAACAACCGCTACATGGAAGGGCGATTATTAAGCCAGCGGGCCTTGCTGCTGGCTGACATTGGTCAGTTCGAGACCGCTCTCCAACTGCATGAAGGGGCGCTTGAAGCGCTGACTTATTTACGGGGTGAATACTGGGGTAAACTGTTTATGGCCCGCCGTAATGAGGTCCTCAAAGCGATTGGGGAACCCGTGAAGGCCGATTACCCACGTCCTTTGCCGCTGGATGTACAGCTTGAACAGGCAAAAGGTGACCTGACTCGGCTCCAGCAGTTGTTGGATAAGGACATTCTGTTAATAAATCACCGCGCACTCGTCTACCGGGGATTGCTGCTGCTGCGACGCGGGCAGGTTCATGAAGCCATGTTCACCTTCGAGCAGGCACTGGTTGCCGCCGACCAGGTTCTCGACCGGACGCCCGGTTATTTTCGCGCCCGTTATACACGCGGTCTGGCACTGGCCGGGATGGCTTTGCGCACAATGGACAATGACCGCATGACGGCGATTGTTCATGCCCAGGACGCCTATCAGGACGCTTTCCAATCCTGCTCTGCCGCCGGAATCATCGAGCAGGAGACGCAGCTAATTGCTGCACTGGCCCCCCTTGACGAATCTGAACTACTGGAGCCACTTCTGCGTATTATTGCCTGACAAAAGTGTTGTAGAATTGAAAAGTGGTGACATATTGACCGATGAGAGAATGTCGGATAGCCATAAATCCCGTAGGGACGCCATAGATGGCGTCCGCTAGCTCAACCGCCGTATCATCGGTCAAAGTGTTACCATCACCTAAAATTGACGGTGAATTAGGGGAACCTACAATGGGTAAATTGATCTTAAAAATTTTCATGGTTATATACGTTGGTTTGTATCGTCTGACCAGCGGTCGTATCGGTGGTCGTCTGATGGGAAACGACGTTTTATTGATAACCACCATTGGACGTAAGAGCGGCAAAAAACGCACCACGCCTGTCATGTATCTGCGTGATGGCGAGCGTTATCTCGTTACGGCCAGTGCCGGGGGCGGCGATAAGCATCCCGGTTGGTACTGGAATGCTGCTAAGGGCAGCCATCCCGTGCAGATTGAGGTCAAAAAACAAAAAATGACTGTTAACGTTGAAGAACCCGAACGCGAAGAACGAGATAAATATTACGAACGCTTCAAGGAATCCAATCCCGGTTTCGCTACATACGAGACCAAAACACATCGTGTCATCCCGGTATTGGTTCTCACGCCGCAATAATCCATGCAAAACAGGCTCTCACTGAGAGCCTACTCCATATATTTGCCCAGCATCCCGCGTGTTTGCTTCTGCACGGCTTTCTGGAAAAACGGCGTCCATCCCAACAGTAACCCCGGCATCCCCAACGCCTGTCGCGACCACCGCCAGAAACTGAAATGGTCAACATGCTCAATAATCTTGCCGTCTTGAAAATGGAAGCTGGCATCAATGATATTGTGGACCGTGCGCCCCGTCCTTGAAAAAGTATAGGTCGCTTCCCAGTGAGCTTTCCCCTTGAGGTCATCCGCCCACACGTTGTTGAAGGTAATCTCAAGGTCCTTGCCGCGCTCGGTCAACATGCGCCACATGGCTCCCGCCTGCTCCCCTTTCAATCCCACAAACACCGGATCCGAAAACGTAATATCCGGGTGATAACAGGCCGCCATTGCCGCCCCGTCTTTATTCTGAAACGCGGTGTAAAAGTCGTGAATTAACTGCTCGTTCGCGTTCATGATAGGCTTATGCCAGTTTGATAGTCGCCGGATTTTCAACCAGGCGTTTGACGTGTGGCAGAATCTTCTCGACATACGGCGCAATCTCATCCGCTGCGTTCGTCTTGAGGCACTCCTTGAGGACTTCGTGCGCTAAAATGTCGGCATCACGATGCTGTGTCAGATGCTTCACCACATAATCAATCGTATATTTACCGCGATCCAGCGTCATTTCAATCTTGAGGTCAGGACCGGGTGCGACTCGAATGCTTTCCACCGAGATTTCGGTGCAGGGCTTGCCCCGCGCCTGATCGACCACGCAGTTAATTTCGCTCAGCGAAGCAAGGACCGGAGTCACGACTTGCTGGAGGATTTTAGCTGTTAAGAAGCTGGCTGTTGGATGCAAAAGTTCGATACGCACGGTCTGTGACGCTTCGGAATCAACCCGATAGTAGATCCACGACATCAAACTGCCGAGTTCGATCTGGTCACTGGATTGAATGGCATACTGCTGGTAGGAGGCCAGCGGCGAACCATTCAGGCGAGTGCCGTTGGCGCTGCCCAGATCTTCAACATAAAATGTATCACCCGTACGCGTGACCTTGGCATGATTGCGCGAGACTCCGAGAATGTATGCCTGATAGGGTTGCAGATCAATGGTCGGTATTTTGTTGTTCGTGGTTTGACGCCCCAGAATAATCTCGCGGGCATCCCGCACCACAATCGGTTCCTCATAGCCATCTAGATAGAAGTAAAGCGCGTTTTTATTAAGTTTGGCGAGATCAACCTGTGGGGCTTGTGCCGTCTTTTCAATCTGTTCTAACGCGATTGTTTTTTCGGCAATGACGGTCGTAAAGCGCACATTACGCCCGGAAAAGTCCAACCCACAATTCCCACATTTTACCGCTTCGATTTCGTTCTGTGTCTCGCATCGTGGACATACTTTTTTAACTTGATAAGATGACATGTCCATTATCTCCTAATTTTGTAGGAAGTCTTTACAAGTGAGGTCTCCAGACAGCCCGGATTCGATGTAGGGTTGTAACGCCTCATAAACCTCTGTCTCTGATGCAGCACGGAAATCTTGAAAGGCTCCCGCCGTATCTCCCTGTCTGCCGCGCACCTCAGCCCGCATCAAATACAGGATCGCAAAGTCAGGATCAATCTCAAGACCCTGCGTATATGACTCCTCGGCATCGGCGTTATGCCCAAGACTGCATTCAGCCACACCCTTTAGGAGATAGAGATCCGATAGTTCAGGGGCGATTTCAATTGCCTGGCTCACATCCTCAATAGTAGCATTATACTGCCCGATCACGAAGTTACCATACGCCGATAAAGTATAGGTATAAAGGCTAAGTTCGGTTCTCTGCTCACCATAGGTTGATACCAGAATACGTGTCGTCAATTCAGGGTCAGAGAATTTTTCGACGGCAGTTGCAAAGTAACTCCGGGCCACATCAACTTCGCCAAAGCGTACTGTTACCTGTGCCTGTGTAATATATGGCAAATTATACTGCGGATCTCTGTCGATAGATTGTTGAAAGTCTGCCTGTGCCGCCTCGAAGTCCCGCTCCAGAAAATACATGTTCCCACGTATCCACCAGATAAACCAGTCATCGGGGTTCTTATCAATGACATTACTGATCAATTCGATGCCGCGTTCTGGTTCTTGCTCTGTCAGTGCATTTGCCGCCCGGACAATGTCTGATGCATACCAGGCACCACTGCTCACTCGCCCTGCGGTCTCAAGGTCCTGATCGGCCTTTTCAAGGTCACCCGCCTGCTGGTAGGCAAGGCCACGGAAGTGATAGAGAATAGGATTCAGGGAATCCAGTTGGATGGCACGGTCTATAGCAGCTACCGCTTCAAGAGGGGCATCGAAGTAGTTGTCAAAATAACTATGCAGGGCGGTTGCTACACTCTGATCCAGTTCTACACCCTGTGATGAATGCCCAACCTCTGAAAGCGCGAGAAAGGCCGCCCCGGAGTCAAAGGTGTTGCCATTGGCACCATGTAACACGGCTAGCATCGCAATGACATGCTGAGACACATTAAAATGTTCCGTATCGCTAGGAAAACGAAACTGGAGATTAACCGCATTGGCAACATTTTCAATGGGGATCTTGATTCCCGTGAAATCATCAACATAACCCAGTTCGACGGATATATTGACATCAGCATCCGTGTAATTTCCCCACACGATGATAGGGGCTTGATTGAAGTTTGCCACTTCCTGTGCCTGCCGTCTTGATGTGACCACACCTGGATAAACCCGTATCTCGCTGTTCAGGTACGGGACCGAGCGCTCAAACGTCCGGCGCAGGTCATCCACCACAAAACGGGTCACTGTACGATCTTCGGTGTCCACCGGCTCAAAATCTGCCACCAGAATCATCAGTTCATCTTCCCCAACGGGATCAACCGCAACGATTTCTTGCAGTTCGTCATCGCTTGCCCCGCCATTGTTGGTGTCATTATCGAGGCCACCATAGATGAAGATTCCGGCGGCCATGATCGCAATGGCAATAAATGCGCCGATGAGTATCTGAGATACCTGACGCGATGGAGTGCTAGGCTGTGCAACCGGAATACTCCCGGTGTTCGTGCTGGTAAATGAAGAGCCGACAGGTGGTGGTGTAATCGTCTTAAAGCGCGATTCGCTTAACTGTGTAATCGGAATGCTCGCGGTCGGGGTGTAGAGAATGCGGATAATATTCTCCAGTTCCGCACCGACCAGCCGCATGCTACCCACCCGCTGATTGGGATCGCGCTTCATCATGAACTCAATGAGATGTACCAATTGCACCGGCGCATCCGGGCGCATCTCCAGCGCATTCGGAATTGGCTTGTTCATGACGGCATTCACTACCGCACCGGGGCTGTCCCCTTCGAACGGCGTTTGCCCGGTCAACATTTCATACATTGTTACGCCGAGTGACCAGATGTCGGAGCGATGGTCCACCGATTTGCCGGAGCAAGCCTCTGGACTCAAATAATGATAGGAGCCAAGTACATCACCGGCCTGAGTAAGGCGGGTCTCTTCGTCAAGCCGGGCAATGCCGAAATCCGACAAGTGTGGTGTGCCATCTGCGCCGAAAATAATGTTGCTTGGTTTAATATCCCGGTGAATGATGTTCTTGCGGTGGGCACGGGTCAATGCATCCGAAACATCGATGCTAACTTCCAGCAGACGGGGGATTTCTACCGAACCCTTCTCCTTGAGCAGGTCCCGCAGGGTCCCACCCGCCAGATATTCCATCACAATATAGTGCTGCCCGTTTTCCTCACCGGACGAGATGGCCCGCACAATGTTGGGATGATCCAATTCGCTGAGGACCTGTGCTTCGCGCTGGAAACGCGTGATAATGCTGGGATCGCTCTTGACCACCTCGGTACGCAGGACTTTGATGGCAACCGGTTTCTGGGTTTCCTTATCAAACGCGCGATATACAGCACCCAGCCCGCCATGTCCAATAACTTCAACAACCTCGAATCGATTGGCATATAATGTTGTCATAAGCGATCCTTTAGATAGTTTTTGTAATAGGGTGATTGTCTCAGGAGCCACCATTTGACAATCCCCGGCAGCTTGCTTGCCAGTGTCCGCCGGATACCCAGACGGCGCATCAATTCTTCAATAAACTCGTCAAAAGTATAGCGTTGATATTGGAGCAGCGCCTGACTTTCTGCCGTGTCCATCCAATCTGTATGGAATCGCATTGTCGTGAAGGCTTGCGCCGGAAGTCTGCCCACGCCCATCGCATCAAATATCTTGCCCATGTAATCATCATAAACCATCTGGTTAGCTTTGCCACCCGCAATTAATAACGTCTTGTACCAGATTTCATCATGCCCGACACCGTTGGCAATTGCCAGTCCAGCATCACGGGTGTCAAGAAACTCAATGCGTTGATCCAGTGGTACTTCAAACATCAGCGGATCGACATTGCCCAGATGAAGTGGTTGAACCGCCGAAAACCGAAAGATGGACCAGACAACATCCGAGTCACGGATCATCTGCTCACATTGAATTTTATGCTCGGTGTATAAATCCGTCGGTGTCTGAGGATCGGTTGCCCGGCGCGGCGGTGGTACATCGTGCATATCCCCATACGTTGCCACCGATGACGCAAAAATAAGTTTCGCCCCGTTGAGATTGTCAAGGATATTGCGCGTTCCCCCAACATTCACCGCTTCGGCAAGGTCAGGATTGCGGTCCACGTGGGGCGGGATGATAAACGCGATGTGTGCCACCACATCACACCCATTCACTGCCTTCGCTACATCTTCGTTGTTGCGCAAATCGCCCCAGACAGTTTCAAAGTTGGCTTCCCGCGCCAGACGAGCCGCCACTTGCCGGTTGCGGCGGGTCGGCACATCAAAACATCGTAACTTGTAACCTTTGCGGGCGATCTCAACAACAGCGTTTGAACCTATGTTACCAAATGCACCTGTCAATAAAACTTTCAACACACCATCCTGACTGGAACCAACAAAAACTCCTACTATTATACCCACTTTTCCTAACACCATCGTTTTAGTTGAGTTTGTACAACCTGCCCTACGTCCACCCACCGCGCAGATAACGAAGTTGACCGGGTATGGCCTACATGCTACAATCGCCGCGCAAGCTTACGGCATTATGCAAGGACATTGTATACATGAAGAAAATATTGGTTTTGGTGCTCCTGCTTATTGTACTGGCCGTGCCGATGGTGTTGTACAACGCGAACAACCCCGCCGCCGCGCAGGGCACTAACCTGATTCAGAACGGCGCTATGAGTGCGAACTGGGCCGGTCTTCCAAATAATAAGGGACAGGTACCGCAGCCCTGGCGTGTCTGGGCTGTTGGCGAAGCCCCGATAAGCGACATTCATCAATTTGTCGAAGAGTACCGGTCTGCCCCGGCTTCCTGGGTGTTCCACTGTGACTATCTGACCTGCCACGCAGGCGGCTATCAGCAGGTCAATGGCACTGCTGTTGGTACGACTTATCGGTTCACCATTCACGCCTTTCTCTGGACCTGTAACGATAACGTCAATTCCTGTCGCGACGCGAATGGTCGCTATGCAGATGAAGAATCAAATGCGCGAGTTCGCGTGGGAATTGATCCGACTGGTGGTGCAGATGCCAGCAGTCCAAATATTGTATGGAGTGCCTACTCAAAACCGTGGATGAATTTTGAAGCTCCGCTGACCGTGGATGCTGTGGCGACGGCTGGTTCGATCACTGTGTTCACCGAATGGAGGCAAGATGTCGCGATGTTCAAGAATGAAGTCTACTGGGACGATGCCTCACTGGCTGAGTGTACAGCAGCGATGAACTGTAATCCCCTTAATCCGGGAGCCGCCACCACTGACGACGATGATGACGATAGCACCGATCCCGTCGTTGAACCACCGCAGACAGTTCCATTTGTGCAGCCCCAATCCGCCCGCCCTGACGGTAGTGTGGTCCACGTCGTTGGTGAGGGTGACACCTTCCTGAGTATTGCCGTTGCCTATCGTCATGTAGCCACCCGCGATGAAATTCTCGCCATCAATGAGTGGGAAGCACCGCCCGGCATTATTACCATCGGGCAGGAGATAAAAATCTTGCCACCCGGCTCAGTCGATCCCGATACAGGACGACTGTTAAATCAGCCGGGGCAACAGGCGACAACCGCGCCCACACCGCCGCCACCACCTTCCGGGGATGCGACCCAGGTTCCAACACCACCGCCGCCCCCTCCAAGTGACAACGGCGAGCCAAGTGCTACCGGAGTGGGACCAAGTACACCGCGCATTGATCCAGACGTTGAAAAGGGGGGTAGCCTCATTCCGAAAGAAGGGGCACCCTCCAATTTTTTTGCCTTTAGCAAACGTCGTGTGACTATCACCACCGTCCATCAAGGTAATGGCAGTGGCACGGTTTGTGTCAAATTCTTTGAAGACCTCGATTCGGATTTATTACACACCAACACCGAAAGCATCATCTCTGGCGGTTCCTTCACACTGGACAAAACCAGCTATGACGTGAATGATCTCACCTGTATTGACAATGTACAGGCTGGACGTCAGACACTTACAGCATCCGCCCCCAGCGGTTATGGCTTTATCAGCAGTCCGGAGTTGGAGGTGCGCGTGTTCCCCAACCGCGACGTTCTGGTCGAATTCAGCCTGCAACAGGGCGCAGCCATCCCCGACAGCGCCCCCGCTGTTGAGGAAGAACCCCTTGTGTCAACCGACATCGCGACGGTGGTTGTCGAGGAAGATAAAGATAGCGACATCTCCCAATTCTTGAGCGACTACGCCTCTTATATCATGTTTGCGGTGGCTGGTTTGGTTGGCCTTGTCAGCATGATCATTGTATGGTCCTATCGTCGTTGAGGGAATATTAATCTTTTTCCCGTATTATGGTGACGTGAAATCGAGATGCCTGAGTATTCCCAGGAAGACTCCATGACAAAATCTGTAATCCTGCTAGCCATTCTCATAGCACTTTTCATCGCCGCCTGTGGTCAGGAGCCAACGCCAATCATTGTGTATGTTACAGCAACGCCGGATAGTTCTGTTTCCAATGATGTGCTGCCACCTCCGCCCACCAGCGAGGACATCACCCGGCTGGCGGCTGCACCCCGTCGCACCCCGACGGTTACGCCAGCGGTAACACAGCCGCCCCCGGCAACCAACACACCACCGCCGACCGCCACACCACCCTTTACGCCGACGCAGCCGCCCAGCAATACGCCTGCGCCAAGCCATACCCCCTTCTTCCCGGATGTGCCGCCTGCCGAAGAATTGCCCGTCATTGATGTCAGCAAGTTTGGTATACAGGTCCACCCGTTTACCACGCACCAGGAGTGGACGTATATCCTTGGTAATGTGGGCCAGATCAATGCCTTTAGTTGGATTAAGATTCAACTTGATTGGAGCCAGTTGGAACCTGATCGAGGACGCTACTCTGAACTATTCAAGACCTATGCCCTTCGTGTTCAGGGGGCAAATTATGAGGGTAACCGTCCATACAAGGTTCTGTTGAGCGTCGCCAAAGCCCCGAAGTGGGCACGTCCCGATGGAGCCAACCTGTCGCTGGATGGACCGCCTGCTGATCCGCAGCTTCTCGCCAAGTTTATCACCGACTTTATCCGCGAAACCAAGCCCGAAGATAACCGCATCGGGGCCATTGAAGTCTGGAACGAGCCAAACCTCGAACGCGAGTGGAACGGTGTGGACATGAGCGGGCAAACCTACATGGAGTATTTCGGTGTTGTGTACGACGCCATTAAGGATATTGCCCCCAATATTCAGGTCGTGACGGCTGGATTAGCCCCCACCTGCGGCATCCCCGGCACTGTGTGTGACCGCCAGTTTTTCCAGCAAATGTATGCCGGTGGTCTCGCTAACTATCAGGACATTAAAATCGGCATCCATCCCTATGGCTGGGCCAATCCACCGGAAGAACGCTGTTGCAGTGATGTTCGCGGCTGGGCCGATAACCCAGTCTTCTTCTTCCTCGATACGCTGGAAGATTACATGGACATTATGAATCGCAACAATCATAACGTTCCGTTGTGGATAACCGAATTCGGCTGGGGTACTTATCAGAATATTCTGTTTAATGGTGGAGACGCCCCGGCTCCCCCCGTTGCCCCCCAATTTGATCTGGTAACACCCGAACAACAGGCCGAATACACCATTCGGGCAATGGATATGCTTCAACAGCCACCCTTAAGTGACCGGGTGGAGGTGGCGATTCTGTGGAATCTCAATTTTGCGACGATTAGGGATGCGGTGGCGAATGGGCAGGAACAGGCTGGCTATAGTTTATTGAACGCGGGAGGACAGCCGCGCCTTGTCTATCGCTATCTGGAAGTGGCCCGCAAAATCATCCCGGAATTTTAGGCTTGAAATGTCGCTACAGATCGGAGGATAGATGAAAGTGATCCTTTGGACATCACCGACCCTGCACAGCGCAGAATACTTCACCCTGACTTCGAAAGAGGACAGTGCTCAACTCAAGGGCACGATCAATCTCTGGCTTGAAGGCCAGCCGACACAGGTTATCTATACCATCGACTGTGACCTCAACTGGATAACGCGGCGGATCACCTTAAAACAGCGACGACCTGACGGCGAAACACATCTGGTGCTGACAGTGGATGAGGCATTGAACTGGTACGATGATGGTACACTGCTTCCGTGGGCCGCTGGCTTAACCGACATTGATCTGAGTATCACCCCTTCAACAAACATGCTGCCGCTTTGCAAGCACAACCTGCAAATCGGTGAGTCGCTTGATGTGAACTGCGTCTGGGTACAGCCGCCCAGCTTGTCTCTCTCGACTCTGCCCCAGCATTATACCCGAATCGATGCTCAGCACTACGATTACGCCGCGCCATCACTCGATTATAGGGCAGTGCTGTCGGTCGACGAGGACAACATCGTCCTCCAGTACGGCGACCTGTGGAACCAACTGGCGTAAATGAAGCGGAAATATCAAATCAGAAAGTGGAGAATTTGATGACACGTGTCATCGAGATTCGCTCACTGAACTTGAAGCCAGGAGCACGCGCAGCCTTTCATGATCTGTACGTCAGAGAATCCGTGCCGCTCTTAAATCGCTGGAACTTTGATGTCGTGGCTTATGGCCCATCCCTTCATGACGACGATTCCTACTATGTCATCCGAAGTTTTGCCAATATAGAGGAGCGCCAGCAACTCGAAGATGTCTTTTACGGGAGTGATGATTGGCGCAAAGGCCCGCGCGAAGCCTTGCTGGGGATGATAGACAGTTACACAGACACCGTTTTTGAAGTTGATGAGATTGTACTACGGGGTTTGCGCCGACAGTAAGGCGCGATGATTGGTACAGTCGCTCAGAAATGAACAATTCTCTAACATTAAAACGTGTAAGATGCCTCGCATCTTTGCAATATAACTATACGAGACATGCAATTTCAGGAGAAATTTGATGAAAACAAGGCTATTATCTCTATTTACGATGTTGCTGATTGTGACGATGGTGCTACCCGCCTTCCAATCCAACACAGCTTATGCACAGGGTGATGGTGAATCCATACCGCTGATAGTGACCGAAGTTGAAGGTTATGTTCAGTATATTGGCGCAGATTTCATTGTCGTCGATGGTTTTGTAATCTATCCCAACGGTAGCTTCGACCTGACTACCCTCACCGTTGATGATTACGTCTTCGTCGTGGGCACTTTGAGCGAAGACGGCTCGGTTGAGGCTATCAGCCTTGAGTATCTGGACCCGCCCGAAGATGATGGTGAAGAAAGCGACGAAATCACTATCGTCGGTCTGGTTGAAATAATAGGCGACAACATCGTCATAGGCGGCTGGATCATCGCCCCGGCCAGTGCTTTTAATCTATCCATTCTCACCGTTGGTGATCTCGTAATCTTGACAGGCATACAACTCAATGACACCACTGTACAGGCCACCAGTCTGTCCATTCTCATCTTTATTATTGACGATTGCACGGAAGATACCGACAACGACGGCGACGGCGACATTGACGATGATGATTGCCCGGAAGATGAGGACGAGGATGAGGACGATTGTGATGAAGACGATGATGACGACGAGGATGAGGACGATTGTGATGAAGACGACGAGGACGATGATGATGATGAAGATCAACGTGGCGTCTGCACCAATCTGAATCCCGTCGGTCAATCGCTGGCCGCTCAGTTCGAGGTTGATGAAGACACGATTCTCGAATGGCGCTGCGAGGGCTTTGGCTACGGCGAAATCACCCGTGCTCTAAGCTACGCCGAGCGACTTGATCTGGATGTTGAAGACATCCTTGATATGCGCCGCGATGGCATGGGTTGGGGCAACATCCGCAAGGAACTCAACGCCAATGACGATGAAGAAGCCGTAACCCTGCGTAACGGTCGTGGCAACAACGGCAATGGCAACGGTAACGGTAACGGCAGAGGCAACAAAAAGAATAAGAACAAGAGCAAAAACAAAAAGAAGTAACCGCCATAATTTTGCATATTTCCACCCATCCAAAGCCCTGCTCTCGTAGCGGGGCTTTTGCATGATGAAAATAAAAGTCCTCCGCACTATAATTTTCACGGATTAATTTGAAACCAGTCGGCAATTACCCGGCGATATTGACCAGTTTTTCAAGATTAACGATGGCAATCTGCCGCCCACTGCGGCGGATGATGCCTTCCATGTCCCAATCCTTGAGCATGTGATCGACAACATCGCGATCAATGGCGGTGGTCCGGGCCAGTTGAGCCACACTCACCTCTCCCTCAATGTCGCCAGTCTGTTCCCGCGCCAGCATCAACAGGGCAGTCGCTACCCGCGCTGCTACATTGCCGATAGCTTGTTCACGGACCCGCAGATTGAGTTGGTACAGGCGCTGCCCTAGAATGGTAATCGCCTGCACCGCGATCTCCGGCATGGCCTCACAAATGCTTATGATTGCATCGCGGCTCAGTTTCACGAGATCACAATCGGATACAGCGACAACCGCACCGGTTCGCGGAAGATTTGCCAGCATCGACAGTTCACCGATGACATAGTACGGGTTTTCCGTAGCAAGAATGACATCATAACCATCAGGATATTGGCGAATGATGTGGATTTGCCCTTCCACCAGGAAGTACATGGCGTCCGATGGCGAATCCTGTTCAAAGAGCGTCTCACCAGCGTTGAGGTCCATTGGTGTGCAGTGTTTGCCCACCTGCTGAAGCACCTCGTTGCTGACATCCTTAAAGAGCAGCGAATTACGAAGAATGGTCTGGTCAATTACAGTGGTCATTTTGATCCTCTCTGGCTTCTCATTGACGCTCGACATCCTTTACGGTTTTCCCACCCTCTTTATATCCGATTAACCACCACAGCGCAAGCTATTGCGCCTGTTCCGCCCGCAGCAGATCGAGCGTTTCCACCGCGTGACGCAGATGGGGGATCACGATACTGCCACCGACGATCAGCGCCACATTAAACGCCTCATACAGTTCCTCATCCTCCCAACCTTCGTCCACACACTGCAAGATGTGATAATCGATGCAGTCGTTACAGCGCAGGACCATCGAGGCCACCAGCCCCAGCAGTTCCTTCGTTTTACTATCCAGTACACCCTCTGTGTAGGCAGCGGTATCGAGGTTGAAGAAGCGCTTGATGCCGAGATGATCAATCTCAAAGATGCGGTCATTCATGCGCTGGCGATAGCTGCGAAATTCATCCAATCGGGTCGTCATAGGGTTCAGGCTCCTTGTGTACGCGCTTAAACTTACCCGCCCACCACGAGATTTGAAAAGGGCGAATTAATTTATAAAGTTAGTAAATTAATTCAAAGGTATTGGTGATGCAGTTTTAACGGACAGCATGTATGCTGTCCCTACAATCAACCACGAATCCCGTAGGGACGCCATATATAGCGTCCGCCAGCCAATCCACCATATCAGTCAAAGCATTACCACCGCCGGTGAATTAATTTATAAAGTTAATTAATTAATTCAAAAATCCCGCCCAAACGCTATCATCTGAGCGGGCTTTAATTAACTTCGGAAATTAATTATGCTTGAACCGAGCGGATAATCCGAAAGCCAAGTCCGTCATTTCTGCCATCCGGCGGGTTCTGAAGGCGATCCGTAACGCGGAAATCGCCCTGACTGACTTCATACCACGAACCACCGCGCACCACACGGCGACTGGTCGCATCCTCCACATCTAGTTCCTGTTCAACCCCATAAACCGAGTTAGTCCATTCCCAGACATTACCTGCCATATCAATCACGCCAAATGGACTGTCGCCCAGACCTTCATGCAGCGTTACCGGCGATGTCGTGTTGCCAGATTTCTTTTTCTTTTCCCAGTTGGGGCCAGCAACGGCATTATTGCATCTGGAACCATCCCACTCATTGCCCCACGGAAATTTCCGACCGTCGTCGCCCTGGGCGGCCCGCTGCCACTGCTGCTCGGTGGGTAGCTGGATGTTTTCGTCAGTCCGTTCACTGAGCCAGCGAGTAAACGCATAGGCTTCAAACCACGAAACCCCAATGACGGGATGGTCGGCCTTCCACTGCCACGCTGGATCATCCCATGAATGCGGTGCGCTGTATCCATGTTCGTGCAACCATGCCCAGCCACTCTTGCTCCACCAGCGTTCAGTAGTATAGCCGCCGTCTTTCATGAAGACTTCGTATTGTCCTACCGTCACAGGATATTTGGCGATACTGAAAGCGACAACTTTAAAGGTTCCGTGCTCGTTTTCTAACGTTACCGGCCCGGTGGGAATGCCAATCCACTTAAACGGCGGCGGCAAGATTTCCAGCGAGGTTGGTTGCGCAAAATAGTGACGAATGCCTTCGGCCAGCCGTGTGCAGTCATGATCAAGATCGGGCTTACGCCGAATCGTAGCCGATTGCAGCCATTGCAATGGTGCAATGCTTGGCGGCAAATCCGCAAAATCTGGCATCTGGGCTTCCATCACGAGCACGGGAACCAGCAGTTTACCCTGATCAAGCGCACTCTCGATTTCGATGCGCACGAAATCGTTTGGCAGGCTGGCCCGCTCCTGCATCATACGTGCCCAATCCGGACCGATAATCACCACAACAGCATCATTCTCCGACACCTGATCGGCAAGAAATTCCCGGAAATCAACGCCAAAGGGGATACTCTGCACGTCAAGAAATACATTCTCCTCACCAAAATGGCGGATGAGATGGTCGTGTACGCTGTCGGTTACATATTGGCTGTCGTCACGGCGGTACGAGATGAAGATTTTGATGTCTTGTTTAATCATGTCTTTGTTGTAAACGGTCTATTGATATAAATGATTATGCGACGGGTTTTCGCGGGAATCAAATGGATTTAAGGTTGAGATAGCGAAATTTACAATTGCTGTCGATGACACTATAGGCCCAAAAACCCGCTCAAACACGATCATTTGAGCGGGAATTAATTAACTTTGTAAATTAATTCGCGGTTTGGTCCAGTTTAAATGAGCGATAACCAGTCAGTCGATACGACGCCGACTTAACACATGCCAGCCCAACCCTAGCACCGCCAGCCCAACCGCCACCAACCAGATTGATGATTCGACCCAGAAGGCGAGGAACACGCAGCCAATCAAACCCGCCACACTAATCCAACGCGGGTAGAGGCGTTCATCGGGAGTCAGTCTAAGGGCGGCGAGGTTGGTGATGGAGTAGTAAAGCAGCACATTGAAGGCGCTGAACGACCATGTTGTCTTCACATTGCCGATAAGCACTAATCCGCCGATGATAATGCCGACCACCATCACCGCAATAAACGGTGTGGTTTCGGCGGCATTTAACCGGGCGACGGAAGCAGGCATATCGCGGCGGCGGCCCATTGCCAGCAGCACCCGTGATAAGCCCAGAATCAAGTTGAGCAGAACGCCCAGCATGGCGGTTACGGCTCCGATGGCGACAATTGGCTGCGTGGCGGCAATTTCAAAGGATGTGGCGGCGGCTTCAAGCGGCGCAGCGGTGGTGTCGGCGGCATCACTCAAAGCACCTGCCCCGACCGTTCCGACGGCAATCAACGCCACCACAATATACAGCGCCATTGTCACAATGAGGGTCACAATAATGGCACGGGGAATGATGCGCTGCGGGTCACGGACCTCCTCACCAAGGGTGGCAATCCGTCCGTAGCCGGTATAGGCCACGAACATCAGGGCGCTGGCCTCCAGAAAGCCCGGCGTGTTCTCGAAAAATGGCGACAGGTTACCGGCATCAAAGGAAGGCATGCCCGTGATGGCAAAGAACAGCAGCGCAAACAGGGTAATACTCACGATGGTGATGTTGACTTCGTTGCTGCGGCGAATTCCGGCCAGCACGATTCCGGTCAGGGCAATAACCGCGACCAGTCCCAGCGGCACGAGCAAATCGCGATTTTCTTCGTTGAGGAGGTTGAGGAAGTACCCGGCGAAACCCAGCGCAGCCGTCGCAGCGGAGGCGCTTTTGGCAAGTATGAAAAACCAGCCCGCCATAAATCCAAATACCGGGCTTAGATAGCGATAGCCGTATTCATAGGTCCCGCCGCTGACCGGATGATTGGCGGCAAGCTGAGCACTACTCAAGGCGTTAAAAGTAGCAACAAAGGCCGCGACGGCGATTGCCAGCACGACCGATGCTCCGGTTACACCTGCCGCAATCCCGATACTGACAAACACTCCGGTGCCAATGATGGAACCGAGACCCATCATGACAGCACCCGCTAATCCCAATTCTCTTTTTAACATTTTCACCATTGACACATTATTAACGAAAACGTGTTATTCTTAATCCGACTTTATTGTGTGAAAGGATTTCGCAATGAGACGAACGCTTTGCGGGCTAATACTTATAGTCACCCTCATTCTACTCGGTATTGCGCAGGCGGACACCAACGCGCAGGGCGAAAATATCCTGCGGGTAGGCTACGCCGGACAGCCGGACGATGATATGGCACGTGGCATGACATTGGCCGCTCAACAGGTGAACAGCGCTGGTGGTGTCACGGCCCCCGATGACAGAGATTATACCTATGAAATTCTCTATCCTGAAACACCAATTACCGATCCAGCGGACATTGGTGGTGTCCTGACTTCGCTTGCCAACAGCGGCGCGATTGCGATTTTCGGCCCAAACGATCCAGAACTGGTCAATCCCGTTATACCCGTCCTGACCAACGCTCAAGTTCCCGTCCTTACGGGAGTGACCAATGACGCATTGTTCAGTCAGGATGAAAATAACAACATTTTCCGGGCAGTTCCACCGGAGCGGTTGTATGGCCTCGCGATGGTTGATTATCTGGCAAATCAGGGGGCACAGTCGCTGGTTATCGTGCGGCAGGGTGTAGCGTGGAACGATGCCGTAACCGGACTGCGCTTCACGCTCCAGGATTATCAATTAACGACTGAATTCATTATTGAAGTTGAAGAAATCGAAGATGCACTACTGCGTGTCAGTGAAATCGGGGCGCTCGAAGTCGATGCTGTCATCATGTACAGCTCTTCTGCGGAAGACAGCGCATCATTTTTTGGCGCTTTGCGCGGAATTGGCTGGACCGGGATATTCGTCCACCGGACCGCACAAGAATTACTGAGCGGGACTATTACCAATGGCTCAACTGAGGGCATCATTGGCGCGGCAACATGGACCTACGGTGCGGAAGATACCCTTAGCCGCACCTTTGTGGCGCAATACGTGGCCGAATTTGGCAATGTTCCGGGGCCACTGGCAGCGGCAGGTTATGACATGTTCTTTGCGTTGAACCGGGTGATTCGTGACAATGGGCCAGAGGTGGCGGCGGTCAGAACCGGGCTGGCAGGATTGAGCGGGCTTACCCTGGTGCGCGGCGAAATCAATCCCGCCGGTGGTCCAGAAAGCGATATGAGCCGCACAGTTTACATTTATGCCCTGACCGGCAAAGGGGGGGCCAGAGCCGTCGCCGTTTACAGCAACGGCATTCTTGTTGAGGAAGGGGAAGAGCCGGTGGCGGGTGATCCAACCAGCACGCCTTCGCCAACTGCAACCGAAGAAGTCGTTGGGCCAACCGCAACCCCGCAGAACGTCACCATTACGGTAGATGTACCCACACTCAATGTCCGCAGCGGACCCGGTACTGAATTCCCGGTGATTACCCAGATTAATGAAGGGGAACAGTATCCGGTGGCCGGACGCAGTCAGGACTTTTTATGGTATCTCATTCAGGTAGAAGGCCGCCTTGGCTGGGTGAGTGCTGATCTGGTGACGGTGTTTGATCCCGGTGGACTACTGGCACTGTTACCCATTATCAGCGCGGCAACGCCGACGGTGGGTGTAACCGCTGCACCGCAATCTGCCGACCTCATCATTAACAACGTCACTTTAAACCCCGCCGTGCCACAGCCGGGCTGCCAGTTCACCGCGACGGTGACGGTGCTCAATCAGGGGGCCAGCGCGGCTGGTTTCTTTGGGGTAGCGACAACATTCATTCCGGGCAATCAAGCGACCTTCACCGGAACCAATCTTCAGGGTTTGGGTCCGAATGCCACCATTACCGCCCAATTGACGCAAACCATCAACCAGTCGGCCTATGTTCCAGGTCTGGCTTATGTGGTAGACATCAACAACGAAGTCAATGAAGGTCAGAATGGTGAGGCAAACAATACCTTCAACGCGCCATTTAAGATTGATAAGCCGGTACTTCAGACGGCCACCGCGACGGTAAATGCAAATACGCCTTTCGATTTCTTCGGTGGCACACCAGATATGAATTGGAATACCAGTAACAGTAATCTGGAAATGCAAGGCGGCGGACAAATTGGACTCGTTTCAAACACACCTTACGAGAACGTACATTACGATCAGGTTGCCAGTACGACCAAGGACAATTCGCATTTCAATCCACAGGTCAATCAGGTACTTGTCTTCACTACAGCCGAGGGTAATCGGGGTGTGATGAAGATTGATGCGATTAACCCCGGCACTTCAATGACTATCACCTATCGCGTCTATAACGACAGTTCGACCTGTTAACTCGTCATGTGCGGAACGAATGAAGGCCCCCGACAGCAACTGCCGGGGGTTTTTTGTTAGTCAGTACCAGCGGGTGCGAGTTGGATGGCTTGCTGCTTCTGGACTTGGAGGAAGGGCATTACAAAGCCTACTGACGACAGCAGCGCTAAACCTGCGCCGGGGAACCGGATTGGCCTCCACTGAATCCATGATAATGCCTGCCATCAATGACCGGGACTTCCTCGAAAATAACAAGTGGCTCAGGTATAGTCTGTCCAACCAGACTGAATCAGGGAATGCAGAGGATGTCGTCAATCAAGATTCGTATCAGGTCAGTTATCTACTTTGAAGGCATCACCGACGATGAACTTGAGTACATTATTGAAAATAGTATCCTGCAAACATTTTCCGCTGGCGAAGTAATTTTTCTGGAAGGGAATCCAGCGGAAGGATTATGGATTGTCGAAGCGGGGCGGGTGAAAATATTTAAGCTCAACCCTGAAGGCACCGAACATATCTTGCATCTGCTGGGACCGGGAAAAACATTCAATGACATCGGCGCTCTGGATGGTGGAAACAACCCGGCCAATGCCACTGCGTTAAGTGCTGAGGTACGTGTCTGGCTGGTGCCGTCTGATATCATCACACAGGTGTTGACTCAAAATCCACAGGTGGCACTCAACGTTATCCGGCTGCTGGCAATGCGGGTGCGTTCCCTCGTTAGTCAGATTGAAGACCTTGCCCTGTACTCAGTGATTGTCCGGCTGGCTCGCTTTCTACTCAAACAGGTTGATGATCCCAGTTTGAGCGGGCCGGGCGTGACCCGCACGGCAATTGCCGCTTATTTGAACACCACACCACAGACTATCAGTGTTGCGCTGCGTGAGTTGGAAGCGGTGGGAGCGATTGAATTCGACCGCCACCAGATTGCTATCATTGACGAAGACAAATTACAATCCATTGCCCTGCTGTGACAAATGTCACGTCATTTTGTGACAAAAATCACACATTCTCCCCTTTTTAAGCCAGCTTAAATACAACCTGCCATCTTGCCCTTAAGCTCAGAGTAAATCGAACAGATGAAGAGCGATTCAATGGCAAATCGGGAAAACTGGCTTCCTCGCATCAATCAAGACTTATGCAATGGCTGTGGTGACTGCATCCTTCACTGTCCGACAGGTGCGCTGGGCTGGCAGGATGGCAAAGCTGCCCTGCTGTTTCCAGAACGGTGTGAGTACTGCTCTATATGCGAAGACATTTGCCCGGTCAATGCTATTGAACTGCCTTTTCTCATTCTCAAAAAACCCGCACAAAAAGGAAGGTAATCATGAATACAAAACCGAACCCTAATTTTGGAGCGCTCATCTTCGTCGGTCTACTGGTCCTGATTTTGCTGGCACTGCCAAGTAATATCCAAATATCCGTTGGAGGAGTGACAGCTCAGGAAACGCCTGCCGGAGACGATACCGCGATTGTTGCTCAAGCAGAAGCGAATGTGGTTGAATTCACACTGCGAACGCAACTGGGTGGCGATCCCGCAATGGCATTTCTGGGCGTGGGTGGTGATATTGACGACCTGACGAACCCGACATTGGACGTCAACGCAGGCGATACGGTTCGCCTGACGGTCATTAATGGCGACCCGATGTTACACGATCTTCGGATCGACGAATTTGGTGTCCACACTGGCGAAATGGTGGAAGATGAACAGACGGTAACGGTTGAGTTTGTGGCTAATCAGGCCGGAGAGTTCAACTATTATTGTTCCGTGCCGGGGCATCGCGATGTCGGTATGCAAGGATTGATAAAGGTAACCGGAACCGTGACAGTTAGCAATGAGGCTGCGCAGGTTGACACCGGGAATAACGATGAAATCGTGACGACGGCCCCGGCAATGGAAGATGCCGTGTCGATTGTGCGCAATCCAGCAGACGTTCCCGAACCTATCGGTGATCGAGCGGCAACGACCCTGCGCGTTGACATGAACACGGTTGAGGTCAACGGTATATTAGCGGATGGAACGACCTACCGTTACATGACGTTTGATGGACAGGTGCCGGGTCCAATGCTGCGGATGCGCGTGGGCGATACGATGGAAGTGCATCTCCACAACGAGATAGAAAGTCTATTATCCCACTCGATTGACCTGCATGCCGTGACTGGTCCGGGTGGTGGTGCGGTATTCACCCAGACGGTCGCCGGGGAAGAGACGGTGTTCACCTTCCAGGCACTGCAAGCGGGATTATACGTCTATCACTGTGCAACCGCCAGCATCGGTCATCATATCTCCAGCGGGATGTACGGCCTTATTCTGGTCGAGCCGGTCGGCGGTTTGCCTGCTGTTGATCATGAGTTCTATGTCATGCAGGGCGAAATCTACACAGCGCAGCCCTTCGGAACTAAGGGCCATCTGGACTTCAGCCATGAAAAGATGCTGGATGAAGACGCCGAATACTTTGTTTTCAACGGTTCGGCAGGCGCGTTGACTCTCGACGAAAACGCGATGTACGCAAATGTTGGTGACACGGTACGCATTTATTTCGGTGTTGGCGGGCCAAATGCCACATCGTCCGTCCACGTCATCGGCGAGATTTTCGACCGCGTATATGATCAGGCATCGCTCACCGCGCCGCCGCTGACCGATGTACAAACGACAGTGGTGCCGCCCGGTGGAGCGACAGTGGTCGAGTTTACACTGGATGTGCCGGGACGCTACATTTTAGTCGATCATGCACTCAGCCGGTTGGAACGCGGGTTGGTCGGGTTCCTGTATGCCGAAGGTGATGATAATCCTGCTGTCTTTAGCGGGGAAAACGTGTCTGAAGATTCAGGACACTAACATTTTCCGGATCCGGTGAAGTCGTTTTTCTCACCGGCCCATCAATGGTCTGACCAGTTTTGAAAGTGCCGCCGACTCCCAGGCATCCAGACAGACTGGCCGGACCTTTTATCTGCGCTGACTCTTGAATTCAGGGCGGTCTTTTTCGCCACCTGTCTTCTCATCGTCGAAAAGTTTCTGGATGTAGGTAGTGATTGTGCCGTCCAACGTAGTTGGATATTCAAAGCCGAGATATTTGGCTGTCTCCGAGGCAATGCGCCGGAACAGAATCATCGCACCAAACAGCGACTGCCAGCTTTCCACCGGGTCAAAGTGCGCAAATACTTTGTGAAGGGCACGCCACGTTTCATCGTCCGTCCACTCGCGCAAGAAATTGCCGCCATACCAGGTATCTTTTCGGGAGATGACCTGCGACTGCCATTCAATCATTTGGAATAGATGCCCGGTGAGCTGCCAGTTTGTGGTTTTGACAACCCACATATTGCGACGGCGAATTTGCTTGGCAACGGCAACGGCGTTGTGCCAGAAATAGTTGACAGTGCTCATAAATTCTTCGGCTGACGGCTTTTCAAAGGTTGGCTTTGAGAAAATTTGAGGCGGGAGAAACTTGGCAAGATTATCTTTGTCAATCAACACACGATAGCCACGCTGCTGGCTCTCCATAAGCGCCTGTTTCTCAACCTGTTCGCGGAGAAAGTCCAACGGAAAGAACGTGAAGTCAACCTTTGCGCCGCCTTCATACAGGACCCAGAATAGCGGATCGCCGTCGTTGGTCTGGTGGAGCTGCTTCAGCCACACCGTCCCGAATTCGTCAGCAAAAGTGCCACTTGCGAAATAATCGTCAAACTCGGTGACGTAAATATCAATGTCCAGATCGGACCACTGGTCAGCCGGGCGGTCCTGCCGGGCCTGCGAACCAGTGACAAGAATGGTCCGAATTTTAGGGCGAACGATGCCCCATGCGGTAACTTTATCTTCATACTGCTTCATTGGAAGCTTGGCGCGGAAACCCCGTTGCTGGCAACGGGGCAGAGCGCCTATCCTTTCTAAATATGGTAAGCATATCCATCACAATGATGCATGATACGGCAATCTCTGTAACTAATTCCCTGCGCAGTGTCATTCACGGTTTTGATGTCGAAAAACCCGGATGCGCGAACCGCCACCCGTCCGGTGTAAGTGCCTGCTTTCTTGCCGCTGGTGACTACTGCTCTGACCATATCGCCTGTTTGAAAACCCTTGACTGTGCGCTGTTGTTTCGCTCTGGTGCGCGGGAAACCGTACTTGTCCACCCGGCACATCTGGCGCGATTGTCGTCCGGTGGCAGTGATGATTAAGGGTCGCATTGTTGCGGGGACAAAGACCTGCTCACCACTGTCTCCCACACAGACGGCATCCAGCCAGTGGGTTTTGGGATAGCCCTGCCGGATGCGATTGTATTTGGTGCGTGCCCCAGTTCCGATTTCAAGGGGTAATCCGGTTGCCTTCAACTGCTTGTATAACTCCCAACGAGTAGCATTGACCGCCGCCGCATCTTTCAAGGGTTGTTTAGCCCTGGCTCCAATCTCAGGATAGCCGAATTCGGCGGCCGTCTGGTTGCCTTTTTCCCGATTACAGTCTTCACAGGCGATGGTAAGATTGCTCACCCGCTGGCTGCCGCCGCGTGCTTTGGGGACAATATGTTCAACTTCGAGCGGCATATCCGTCACCCCACAATATGCACAGTGGTGTTCCCATTTTTCCAGAAGATGCAGAATCCTGAAATCAGCGACAATGGCGATGCCCGTCGTTTTCGATCCGGGATCAATCTTGACCTGGATCTCTTGCGTTTTACCACCGTCACGCTCAAGCAAGATGATGGTGAAGGGCTGCTGGCGCAACACCGCTGCTTTGGCACTGCTCAACAGTTGCCGCGCCCGTGCCGGATGACACGGCATCAACGGATTTTTATGTTTGTCTACCACCAAGACACGTTGCATTGAAAGTTACCTTTCGGTTCTCTGCTTGCGCAGGTAATGTCCTCCTCGCCCATGTTATGCGATGGTTTTATATCCGCATGACACTGATTTAGACCCTCAATCTGTTTAATCGTGCGGCGCAGAGTACGGGGCTGGAGCGTCACCCCGTAGTGCCTATATATTCACCGCTAACGTAGCCGCTGCCTCTCGGCGTGGCTAGGGCTGGTCAACATGAGCATGTATCACATGCTCCGCAGGTTGCTGCGGGGTCGTTGACACTGCTTCATGGTAGTGTTTTCCCAGCGCGATCATCAGCAAAACAGTGTGCAAGCGATTGCTTGCCGTCATGTACGCGATGCAATACAATGCTATACAAATATTAAGCAATTTGCTAATTGAAAGAAGGGGAAATATGCGGCTTCGCTCACTAATTATTGTAAGTTTAACCATCGTGATCCTGTTTGGTGGGATGACTTTTCCGAGCAATAAAGCGGCGGCACAATCGACCTGTGCGCAGACTCACACTGTCGCAGCGGGGCAAAATCTATTCCGTATCGGCTTGCTGTATGGTGTGCGTTTTGATACGCTTCAGGCATGGAATAACATCCCAAATGCCAACCTCATCTACGTTGGTCAAGTGTTGTGTGTATCCGGTCCGTGGAGTGGCGGCGCTCCAGCACCGAGTCCAATACCAACTGCCCGCATCATCTATCCGGGCAACCCATTTGGCCCAACCGTCGATCCGCGTATTTACTTCCCACAGGCCACCATTGGCGAGAGTTTCCAACTGCGCGGCTACAACTTCCCGGCAGGACGCACAGCTACGATTTCTATTGCACCACTGAGCAATGCCTATGTGCCCTATTACACGGCTACAGTAGACGCTACCGGGCAATTCTTTGTACAGGTAAACTTGCCACCAGAACTGAGAGGATCAGGGACGATTGCCGTTCTGGTAACGACATCGGGAGGCTATTTCGCCAAGAATTGGTATTACAACCGCTAAGCCAACCTTACCATGAGTCATCCCGAATTTTGCGACAGAAAAAAGGCGGGTAGTGGTGACATATTGACTGATGAGAGAATGTCGGACAGTATGGATGCTGTCCGATGTGTGAAAGTTAAGCACCAGATGGCTCTACTGCAAAACACGCCAGTGCTGTTGAGACAGGTCGCGTGTTGCCCGGTCAGCCGTCCTGCCGGTCACACCCGATTCAAATTGGGTGCTGGGCAAGGCTAAATCCACTTATGTAACTTGACAAAGTAAACCGGTAAAAGTTGATGAGTCCGGTGCATTGGCTGGCGGACGCTCCGTTGGGCGTCCCATGCGTGTAAACTTAAGCCTACGATGGCTTCTGAAGCCGGAAAGCGGCGACGGTCCGGTTCCCTCGCCATTCATGGGGAGGGTCAGGGTGGGGTTGTTGGCGCTATACGGATGTCTCCATAACGCCCGTCCGCCTATCCCCCTCTGCCGCTAGCGCGACATCTCCCCCCATAAATGGGGGGAGATGCTTGACGACGCCATTTCGAGGGAGACTTCCCTTATCTTTACACCTATGGGATGCCCAACGGGGCGTCGCCTTTAAACGAGCGGCTCCGTAGGGACACGGCAGTGCCGTGTCCACCCGTCTTCCAGCACCACGACTCATCTCCATTGACGAAAAAGTGTACCCCCGCCAACCAAACATGGGGGAGACCTGACTCGGACCTGCTACCATCAGGCTCCCAACGCGGTCATAAGGATTCATTTGTCGGCATATATCTCACATAGAGCCTATCATATAAACGCTTTTAGGAAGCACAGCCACAATAAGCGGCGGAAACTTAGTGTTAAATCGCTAATCGATACCCGACTCCTGCCTCGGTAATCAGAATTTTCGGCAGTGAGGGATTATCCTCAATTTTTTGCCGCAGTTGCGCAAAGTAGACCCGTAAATAATGCGTTTCTTTGACATATTCTGGTCCCCATACCTCGCGGAGAATCTGGTGATGGGTCAGCACCTTACCCGCATGCTGGATCATCAGTCGCAGCAAGGCGTATTCGGTTGGCGACAATTTGACCGGTTCGCCATGTACCGTCACAATCCTCCGTGTTAAATCAACTGTCAACGGACCCGTCGTGAATATTTCATTCTCATTACCCTCCGGCAGCGCATGACGCTGGGCGACTCGTATCCGTGCCAGCAGTTCATCAACACTGAAAGGTTTCGTCAAATAATCATCGGCACCAGCATCAAGCGCTGACACCTTATCTTGATCCGTTTCGCGGACGGAAAGAATTATGACGGGTGTCTTCGTCCATTCGCGCAGGTGTTGCAGCACCGTTAAGCCATCCATATCCGGCAATCCCATATCCAGAATGATTAAATCGGGGCGGAGCTGAGCAGCCTTTGTGAGCGCCGCATCACCGGTTTCGGTGGCATAGACCCGATAGCCATTGGCTTCAAGTGTGATCTGAAGAATACGCCGTATCTGAATCTCGTCATCGACAATTAAGATAACCGCGCCGTCACTCATAGATGGGCCTCCTGAACGGGCGGTGGTGGTGCATCGAGGGGTAACTGTACCACAAAGCGAAGGCCGCCTTCTGGAATGTTTTGGGCAGTGAGTTTGCCACCATGGGCCTCAACCAACCCGCGACAGATGGATAAGCCCAGTCCGGTGCCTCCTGTTGCTGTGCCCGGCACACGATAGAATTTGTTAAATATACGCTCTAAATCGTCTGGCGGGATGCCCGGACCTGTGTCACTGATGACAATATGCAGCGAATCCTTTGCCATGAAAGCTTCAACAATCACTTCAGTTCCCGGCGCGGTATAGTTGCAGGCGTTATCTAACAAGTTGACGATCACCTGTTCAATCAACACAAAGTCTGCCCTGATCAGCGGCAGATCAGAGGGTACGTGAATATGCAATGGGCGTTCCTCAAAGCACTTCCACATGCGTTGAACCGCAACCCCTATAATATCACCGGCATCACACCAGTCACGCTTTAGCTCTAACCGCCCACTCTCCAAACGGGACATGTCCAGCAGGTTTTCGACCAGCCGGTTGAGACGCCCGGCAGCCGCTTGAATATCTTCAACCAACTCATGACGTGATATTTCGTTCGTAATCGTTCGCGAATCGAGCAAACTACTGGCCGCGCCGGTGATCGCCGCAATCGGTGTACGCAGTTCATGAGAGATGGAGTTCAGCAACGTCGTATACAATCGTTCAGATTCGTGCAGCATGGCGGACTGCGCGGCAGCCTCATCCAACATCTCACGTTCAATCACAAGCGCGACCTGACTGATAAATGTTTGGAGAAGGACTTCCTGCTCAAATGTTAGCCGTGTCTTATCACGAGTGCGAATGCCTATCACTCCGACCGTCCGATCCGGCGTAAGCAGCGGAAAGTATTGAGCCGAAGCCAGCGGTAAGGTATCGGTGAACAGGCCAGCCGATTTACGATTGTGATACGTCCACAAAGCCACCGCATAATCCTTTTCATCAATCTGAAGCGTACTACACCGATGGGATTGGCGGGCCAGTTCAAGTCCGTCGGTCAGTATTACCGTTACCTGAGCATCAAAAATTCGCCCAATCTGCGTAACCGTCGTTTGCAGGACATCCTCCATCGTCACGGCGGACGCTGTATCATGGGCAAGCGTATAAAGAGCCATTGTACGCTCCGCATGAGCACGAGCCTGCCGCTCTTGACGACGAATGCGGGCGGTCAGATTGCCAGTAAAAAGCGCAATGGCAAAATATAGGATGAGCACAATAGTATCCTGAACCTGAGACACTTCAAAGGTCAGCCGCGGTTCGATGAACAGAAAGTTCCACGAGATAGCACTGGCAGCAGCGGCCAGAAGTGCCGGGCCGCGCCCCAGATACACAGCAATGAGCAGCACCGCCAGCAGTTCCGTCAAGCCGACGGCTTGATAACCGACCCACGGCCATATGGTTCCAGCCAGCAGGTCAAGGCCAGTGACAATGCCAACAATCAGGAGTGCCATCGCATATTGAGGCCACGTGGAGTGTCGTTCGGCACTGGTGAGCATTCTGTCAGGAGATTGTTCAGACTCCGGTTTATCACCCGTCACCACATAAATATCAATATCGCCGCTGGTACGGATCAGGCGGTCAACCATTGAACTGCCCGGAAAAAAGCGCTGCAACGAATTCTGACGGGGTTTGCCGATGACAATCTGCGTCACATTACGTTGTTTGGCTGCATGCAGCAGTGAGTCAACAATATTCTCACCGGCGGCGGTCACTATTTCTCCACCCAGACTGCGGACCAAATCAAGATTATGCGCCAACCTTTCCCGTGCAGCAGGTGTCAGAACCTGTTGTGTTTCTACATAAACCCCGATCCAGGGGGCTTCAAGATTATAGGCCATGCGTCTGGTCCAGCGAATCAATTGTTCGGAGAAGGGGCTGGGACCAACCGCCACCATCAACCGTTCCCGCGATTTCCACGGCCCGGCAATATGTTTGAGCTGCATGTAATCCTGTAGCTTATGGTCCACATGTTCAGCCGTCAGGCGCAGTGCCATCTCACGCAGAGCTGTCAGATTGCCGGTGCGAAAGAAGTTATTCGCCGCGACTTCAACCCGTTCCGGGGTATACACCTTTCCTTCTGCCAGCCGCTTGCGTAAATCTTCCGGCGACAGGTCAATCAGTTCAATTTCGTCAGCCAGGTCAAGAATCGAGTCGGGTACCCGCTCGTGAACGGTGATGCCTGTAATTTGCCTGACCGCATCAGCCCGGCTCTCAAAGTGCTGAACATTGACCGTCGTCCAGACATCAATATCTGCTTCCAGTAATTCGATAATATCTTGAAATCGTTTGGCATGGCGCACCCCCGGCGCATTGGTATGGGCCAGTTCATCGACCAGCACCAGTTCTGGATGTCGCGCCAGCACAGCATCCAGATCCATCTCCTCTAATTGTGTACCCCGATAGCTAAGGGTCTGGCGTGGGATGACTTCCAACCCGGCTAACAGTCCTTCGGTTTCTTCACGTCCATGTGTTTCGATATAGCCCACCACCACATCTACACCTTCAGCCTGCCGCTCACGAGCAGTTTCCAGCATGGCGTAGGTTTTTCCCACGCCCGCTGCCATGCCAAAGAAAATCTTGAGTTTGCCGCGCTGCTGGCGTGCCGCGTCCTTCTGGACGGCTGCCAGCAGGCTGTCAGGATCAGGCCGGTACTCGTTCATGGTTTATTCCAGTGCATCCAGTGCTATATTCAAGCGCAACACATTCACACGCGGCTCACCCAGAAAGCCCAACTGAGGCTTCTCCACATAACGCTCCACCAGATCGGCCACCTGCTCTCTATCCAGATCACGCGCTTCTGCAACGCGGTCAATTTGCAGACGCGCTGCCGCTGGACTGATGTGCGGGTCCAGTCCGCTGCCGGATGCGAATAACATCTCAGCGGGCACGTCAACTGAATCTGGTAGGTCATTAGCATCAACAAAAGCTGTTTGTCTTTCAGTCACCAGTGTATCGAGCGTCTCATTGGTTACGCCATAATTGGTTGCACCGGATGATCCCAATGCTTCCAGATTTGACCCCTGCATATAATCCACTGCCGACGGACGCCACCAGAAATACCGGGGATCATCACTCTGCTGTCCGACCAGCTCCGAACCAACGATGATGCCGTCAACCTCGATTAAACTTCCATTCGCCTCGCGAGCGAAAAAGACCTGTCCGCCTACCGTAACCAACAGCGGGTAAATTACCCCGACCAGCAGCGTCAATACAATTAATGCCCGTACAGCAGGTAAGATTGCTTTGACCATCATGGTTTCTCCTTTCTATGCTAACCCAAGTAGACTAACCAGTACATCAATGAGCTTGATACCCACGAACGGCACAATCAAACCACCCAGTCCAAAAATCAGCAGATTGCGGCGCAGGACAGCCGCTGCTCCCATCGCCTGATAACCAACCCCACGCAGGGCTAAAGGAATGAGCGCAATGATCACCAGCGCATTAAAGATAATGGCGCTAAGAATGGCACTCTGGGGCGATGACAACTGCATGATGTTTAAGTCGGCGAGTGGCCCTGACTCGTTCGAGTTAAGTGCATAAAGGCTGGCAAACAGGGCAGGCAGAATAGCGAAATATTTGGCGACATCGTTGGCGACACTGAAGGTGGTCAATGCCCCGCGTGTCATTAACAACTGCTTGCCGATTTCCACTACTTCGATGAGTTTGGTCGGGTCGCTGTCCAGGTCAACCATATTACCAGCTTCACGGGCAGCCTGGGTTCCGGTGTTCATGGCAACGCCCACATCAGACTGCGCCAGTGCCGGAGCATCATTGGTTCCATCGCCTGTCATGGCGACCAGATGCCCGTTAGCCTGCTCCTTGCGGATGCGTTTCAACTTATCTTCGGGGGTGGCCTCTGCCATAAAGTCATCAACGCCCGCTTCAGCAGCAATTGCGGCAGCGGTCAGCGGGTTGTCTCCTGTGATCATGATGGTGCGGATGCCCATGGCCCGTAGCTGCGCAAAGCGCTCTTTAATGCCGCCTTTCACGATGTCTTTCAGTTCAATGACGCCTAACACCCGGTCATTTTCAGCCACGACCAGCGGTGTACCACCGGTGCGGGCAATTTTATCCACGATACTGTGAACACTATCTGGAAAGCGTCCACCCTGTTCCCCAACATAGCGCTGGATGGCATCGGCTGCCCCCTTACGGATCTGGTGAGTCGGGCCACCATTGGCACCGGGGAAATTCACCCCGCTCATGCGAGTCTGAGCGCTGAAGGGCACAAACTCGGCCTGAAGATGGGTCATATCCCGTTCACGAATGTTAAACTGCTTCTTAGCGAGGACGACAATAGAGCGACCTTCCGGTGTCTCGTCGGCCAGTGAGGACAGTTGCGCCGCATCGGCGAGACGCTCTAACCCTACACCATCGGCGCTGATAAACGAGGTTGCCATCCGGTTTCCCAATGTGATGGTCCCGGTTTTATCCAGCAACAGCACATCAACATCGCCTGCCGCTTCAACAGCCCGACCACTGGTTGCCAGCACATTACGCTGGATCATCCGGTCCATCCCACTGATACCTATGGCACTCAGCAGCCCGCCGATAGTGGTCGGGATGAGACACACCAGCAGGGCAATCAGAATCGGGATGGTGGCTGCCGTTTCGCCGACCTGACCAGCTTCGGCCTCGCTGTACTGGACAAAAGCTCGCAGTGAGACGACCACCAGTAGAAAAATGATCGTCAAACCGGACAACAAAATGGTCAGAGCAATCTCATTCGGCGTCTTCTGGCGCTGTGCACCTTCCACCAGTGCAATCATGCGGTCCAGAAAGGTATTGCCCTGCTCGGAAGTAATTCGTACCACAATGCGATCACTGAGGACGCGCGTACCGCCTGTCACTGCGCTGCGATCACCACCGCTCTCACGAATCACGGGAGCCGACTCGCCGGTAATGGCCGACTCATCGACACTTGCCACACCCTCTACAACCTCACCGTCGCCGGGGATTTGGTCCCCAGCCTCACACACAACCAGATCACCCGGTTTGAGTTGGGTGGCCGGGATTTGTTCTTCCTTTCCGTCAATCCGGCCAATGAGTTTGCGGGCCATCATTTGGGTGCGTGTCTTGCGCAGTGCGTCAGCCTGAGCCTTGCCGCGCCCTTCGGCCATTGCCTCGGCAAAATTTGCAAATGCCACCGTAAACCACAGCCAGAGCGCAATTTGCAGGTTAAAACTCAGGTCATCAGTTGGGCCGGAGATGAGATTGTCGATGACAATGACCGTCGTCATCGCTGCGCCGACTTCCACCACAAACATGACCGGATTCTTCAACATGGTGCGTGGGTCAAGTTTCCACAATGCCTCGACCACAGCCCGGCGCACAATTGGTCCATCAAATAGCGGACGTGCTTTTGTTTCCATCGCCATCTAGCTCCTTAAAATGTCTGTCCAGCGTCCATCAACAGATGTTCCACAATCGGTCCCAGACTCAACGCCGGGAAGAAGGTCAACGCACCAACAATCAAAATCACACTGATGAGCAGGATAATAAAGAGCGGTGTGTCCGTCGGGAAAGTGCCCGGCGATGGCGGTGCTACTCGTTTTTTGACCATACTCCCCGCAATTGCCAGTGCTGGTAAAATGATGCCGAAGCGCCCTATCCAGATGGCAATGCCGATCAAGATCGTGTAGAAGGGTGTGCTGGCGTCCAGACCGGCAAAGGCACTACCGTTATTGCCCGCCCCGGAGGAAAAGCCATACAGGATTTCTGTTAGGCCATGAGGTCCCATATTCGTGCGGCTGTCCAGCCCGGCATCTGTTACTGAAGCCAGTGCCGAAAACAGCAGAATAGAGGCACTCGGCAGCAAGATAGCCGTAATCGCCAGTTTCACCTCGCGTGCTTCAATTTTCTTGCCCAGATATTCGGGGGTACGCCCCACCATCAAACCCGCCAGAAATACTGTCAATATCACGAAGATCAACATACCGTATAATCCGGCCCCGACTCCGCCGAAAATGATCTCACCCAGCATGATATTCAACAGAGCTATACCGCCGGTGAGCGGTGCAAAACTGCTGTGCATGGCATTAACCGAGCCATTTGAGGCAGCGGTCGTGGCGGCTCCCCACAACATACTGTTGGTGATACCATGCCGGGTTTCCTTACCCTCCATGACGCCCGTCACATCGTAAACAGAGTTATGCTGGTACTCGCTGACCAGCATGATTGACAGGCCAACGATGAACAGGATAAGCATCGCGGCGAAGATCACCCAACCCTGTCGCACCGATCCCACCATTTTGCCGTAGGTGTAGGTCAACGCGGCGGGAATGAGCAAAATAGCAAACATTTCCAGAAAATTGCTTAGCGGGGTGGGATTTTCATAAGGGTGGGTGCTGTTGGTGTTAAAGAACCCACCGCCGTTGGTGCCAAGCTGTTTGATGGCAATCTGTGAGGCGGCTGGCCCCTGCGGCAGCAGTTGGCTTTCCCCGGAAAGCGTGGTCGCCGGAACATAATCGTCAAAATTCTGGACCACTCCCTGACTTACCAGAAGAACGGCCAGAATCAGGCTTAATGGCAGCAGAATATAGAGTGTGCTGCGTACCAGATCGACCCAGAAGTTGCCGATTGTCTCGCCACTTCGTCTTGCCAGCCCCCGTGTCATCGCAATGACGACAGCAATGCCGGTAGCGGCGCTGACAAAGTTTTGCACATTTAACCCCATCATCTGGGTGAGATAGCTTACCGTTGTTTCACCGCCATACGCCTGCCAGTTGGTGTTGGTCATAAAACTGGTGGCAGTATTGAACGCCAGCAAGGGTTCCACAGATGGCAGTTTTGCCGGGTTCAGCGGCAATACTCCCTGAAACAGTTGCAGCAAAAACAGGATAATGAAGCCCAGAATGTTAAACGCTAGCAGCGCAAAAGTATACTGCTGCCAGTTTTGTTCGTCGTTGGGATTAGTTCCAATGAGGCGATACAATCCATTTTCCAATGGACGTATGATGGGTGTCAGCAGAGTTTTATCGCCCACAAACACCTTCGCCATGTATCCACCCAGCAGCGGGACACATAAAATGAGCAGCACCAGATAGACACCTATCTGCACGAATTCAAGCGTACCCATTTTCAGAACCTCTCTGGATAGATCAATGAATACACCAGATAAATCAAAAGCCCCAGCGCAATGAGACCGGTAATGATTAAACTCATAACTTATACTCCGTGATTACTTCACTGTACTCACCATTATTCCGAAGAAAAGGTCAAAACTGGCTCAAAGAATGGCTTCAGGGCGTAAGGAAAGTATCAAAATCATGGAGAGTGATGACGGTGCGATATACAATAGGGTTGAATGTGGCTGAAGGATTCATCGTCTTGCGAAAGTATATAACGGTCGGCATTAGTTTAATTGGGATTACACTGCTGGCATGGGTGCTGCGTGATAGGCTGACGCTGGCAAACTTTGCCATGATCTATATCCTCGTTGTACTGCTGATCGCCATCCGGTTGGGAACGATTGCAGCGATGAGCGCGGCCTTTATCAGCTTTCTGTCCATCAATTTCTTCCTGACACAGCCGTATTACACGTTTATCGTCGCCGATTCGCGGGATGTCATTGAGCTGATTGTCTTCATTGTGGTAGCAGCGCTATCGGGCCAGCTCGGTGCACGGGCACGCCAGCAGACGCAAGAAGCACAGCAGCGTGCCTATGAGCAGGAAATTCTGTATCGCCTGACGGGTTCGATGAATCAGGCTACCGATTTTGAGGCTGTATACAAGGCGTTAACGCAGGTTATGCGCAAAGACCTGCATGCGCGTCAGGCTTATATTCTTCCTTATGCCAGCGAACCTCGACGCACGGATGAAACCGTTCTTTTTTTACTCTTGCAGGCCCGTGATCGAATCTATGGGACACTGTGTGTTGCTTTTGACACAGCGCTTTCGACTCAACAACTTCGTTTGCTGCGTACCTGTGCGGCACAGGCTGCCATGGCCTTACAGCGTATTGAACTCGCCGAAAAGGCACGGGTGAGCCAGCAGTACGAGGAAGCCGACCGGCTGAAGACTGCCATACTGCGTGCGGTTTCCCATGATTTGCGTACCCCGATTACCATCATTAAAACGTCTGCCAGCAATCTCCGAACATTAGGCGAGCGTCTTCAAGTAACAGAGCGTGAGGAACTAGCCGCGACTATTGAGACTGAAGCCGATCACCTGAACAAACTGATTGGTAACTTGCTCGATTTGTCACGACTTCAGGCCGGGGCGCTGACCCTGAACAGTGAACTCAATTCCCTTGAAGAGGTTGCGGGTGATGTCGCGGCTCGTATCTGGCAAACAACAGGTCGTGAGCGTATCCAGATAACTTTTCCAGATGATATGCCGCTGGTTGTGTTTGATTACGGGTTGATCTTGCAGGCACTGAGCAATTTGATGGACAACGCCCTGCGCTATGAACCTGCCGACTCGCAGATTGAAATTCAGGGCTGCGTCAATCAATCTGAGGTTCAGCTTAGAGTAATCAATCATGGTGAAGGGATTGCACCGGAAGATCGTGAACACCTCATGGAACCGTTTTATCATGGCGGTGACGGACACATCGGTCTAGGGCTTCCTATCGCCAAAGGGATCATTGAGGCGCATCATGGATCGCTTTGGCTAGAAGATACACCCGGTGGCGGTGTGACACTGGTTATGGCATTGCCACTTGATAGCTGAGAGGGTGACATTTTTGCACGACACTGCTACATCATGGTCCGCACTGGCCGATGGTTTCGGTTACTTTCCCGCAGGACGCCCCGTTGGGCGTCCCTACGAAATAGCGCGATCCGCGTGTAGGGATGTGCAACGGCACGTCCTCCGCTTGATTGTCACGGGATTTATGATCAGGTTGGTAGTCATTATCATCCGCACAGCTTAAAACTGTCACCCATCAACATTTGATAGGAGATGTTCAGGGATGAAATTGAAAATACTGGTCGTTGATGATGAGCCACAGATACGCAAACAACTGAAGATTGGTTTGGAGGGTTATGGTTATGATGTGCTCACCACATCCACTGGAGAAGATGCGATTATCCAGACCGCCCAGCAAAAACCAGATATGATTATTCTTGATATTTCGCTGGGTTCTGAACCGGATGGCATTGAAGTCTGTCGCCGTCTGCGAGAATGGTCAAAGATCCCCATTATTGTCCTGTCTGTTCACGGCGAAGACAGGACGAAAGTCGATGCGCTCCATACCGGGGCGGATGACTATTTAACAAAACCATTTAGTATGGTGGAACTTGAAGCACGTATTCAAGCAGTGTTACGGCGGGTTGCGATAGAGCCGACGACCAACCCGCAGGCCGAAATTCGGGTCGGTGAATTGTATATTAATTTAGCTAACCGTGTTGTGCAGGTGGGTGGTGAGGATATTCATCTCACACCCACAGAATATGACCTGCTGCGCCTGCTGGCAACCCATCCCGGCAAAGTCCTGACCCATCGCACCATTCTGCACGAAGTCTGGGGAGGCGAATACAGTGAGATGGCTCATTATGTGCGGGTATACGTCAATCAGCTTCGCAAAAAACTGCGTGAGAATCCATCGCGCAATATTCGTTATATTCTGAACGAACCGGGTGTGGGCTACCGGTTTATCAGTTCCGAAACCGTTCCCTGATAAAATTTTTACGCCGATTCGTTAAACCATTGTCCCGTTCTTGATACCTCAAGATGTACGCTGAAAATAAATGAGTGAACTTGAGGACCCATCATGAAGACCATTATCGTTCATATGTCAGATGAAGCGTGGACTCTGGAAGCTATGCATCTTGCCAGTGCACTGGCAAGAAATATCAATGGCAAAATTGTCTTATTGCGGCTGGTGTTAGCCAACAACCCCGGCTTGTTAGGGTGGGGTGTCGCACCACCGACAACGGTTGAACAACGCCAGATTAAAGACTACGCCGCTGTCGCTGAAGACTACGGCGTGGAATTCTGGGTACAACCAATGCAGTTCATCACGCTGGAAGGTGCTCTGGTGCAGGCAGCAGCGGCACTCGATGCTACTTTCCTCTTTGCCCACATTGCCCATCGTCAGGTTTCCTGGTGGCGGCGTTTTCGCGTATGGAATCTGAAACGCCAGCTTCATAACTGTTGTTTATACACATTGTATGAGGACCAGCCCCTTAGCGTCAATGTGCCAATGTCCCCGGCAGAATGGGAACAGCAGCATGATCATGCGGAAGTCGCCTCAACAATGTCGTACAAATCGTAAGACCAGTTAGCTTTCGCCATCCAGACTTGCAGAAGTAAACGGAGCAAAGGCGTCTGTTGGTTCTTCGGCTTCCAGTGCTGCATCGGCGGACCCATTCTTGCGTCGAATCTGGTAGGGGACGCTGGTGACG
>JAKEEQ010000101.1 GCA_022616515.1 Chloroflexota bacterium
CACATTGTCGCCAGCGAGGGCAACAAATTCGCCTTCAGGAAAGATGTCGCAGTGCTTCAGGAACATGTCTTTAGTCATGAGTTCATCTTCTCCCAGCGTCGGAAAGCAGTCGCGCTGGAGTTGTTCGAGAGCCAGACAATATTTAGGCTCAACGTTGACAATGCAAATCTCATCCATGACAACCGGCTTCATCCTATTCCGTCAAGATACGGGCGCTGTCGTTATCCCAGAACACATAAACTTGTTCACCTACCACAAAAGACTTATCCGTGCGTCTACCAAAATTCTGGCTCCGGCAAATAAGTTCGGTACCGTCCCCAATCTGGACGTGATAACGGTAATCAGTGCCGATATAAAACGCCTCTGACACAGTGCCTTCAAGGAGAGTCCTGGCTGAACTTTCACGTATTTGTGAAAGCAGCAGCTCACTGGCAATTTCCTGCGTGGCTTTGCTCTCACGGATATTCCCCTCTTTAGCAATCACGCCGATTTTCTCCGGGCGTATCGCGACGGTTATCGGAGCATTATTGGCGGGTTGTTGGGCGGCAGCAACAGCTTCAATGACCGTCCCATCACCGAGTTGTACCTGCCCGTAGACTTCATTTTGTCCGCAGTAGAGGCCGTTAATGAAATTGGTTTCACCGATGAAATCAGCGACATAGCGTGATTGCGGGTCTTCATAAATTTCTTCGGGCGTACCCAACTGCTTGACGACACCGTGGTGCATGACCGCAATCCGGTCGGCCATGGTCATGGCCTCTTCCTGATCATGGGTCACGTAAATAAACGTGATGCCAAGCTGCATCTGCATGGCCTTTAATTCAAACTGCATGGCTTTGCGAAGTTTTAAATCGAGCGCACCGAGCGGCTCATCCAGCAGCAAAACAGTCGGTTTCTTGACAAGTGCTCTGGCAAGCGCCACACGCTGCTGCTGTCCGCCCGATAGCTGGCGAGGTTTACGACTCGCCACGCCCGGTAATTGAACCAGTTCCAGTGCCTCATAGGCCAATTTTTCGGCTTCTTTGCGACGGACGTTCTCCATTTTCAGACCAAACATCACATTCTGAAGAACCGTCATATGGGGAAACAGGGCGTAATCCTGAAATACCGTATTTACCGGACGGCGATAAGGGGGGATACGGCGCACCGATTTGTCCTGAATGCGAATATCGCCATAAGTAACATCTTCAAAGCCAGCGATCATGCGCAGGGTCGTTGTCTTGCCGCAGCCGCTGGGGCCTAACAGCGCAAAGAACTCTCCGTCATAGATATCGAGGCTGACATCATCGACCGCACGAAAAGTTTCCTGTCCGGTGCGAAACTCTTTGACAACGTTTTTCAGTGCAACGTCAACAGGCTTCATCAAGATTAACTTGCCTCAAATAACGCAACTATATCGCTAAAATTTCGATTTATTGTAATCGTAATGAATGTTCTTGACAAGTACGAATTTCGTAGCAATACTTTAAATAATGAAGGCGATTCGTAAAGTTAGTGAAATTATGGACAATTTAGACCGCGCCATCGTACACTTTTTACAGGAAGATGCTCGAATGCCCTTCACCGAGATCGCTAAGGAGCTTGGCGTTGTGGAGGGAACGATTCGCAACCGCGTGGCAAAATTGCTGGAAAGCGAGACGCTGCGTCTAAACGCCACTATTGACCCTCACAAGGCTGGATTCAGTTCACCTGCCTTCATTTTTGTGACGGTCAAACCCGGCAGTCTGGAACGGGTAGCGGCTCAACTGGCGAAGATACCGGAAGTGAGTTATCTGGTAGCGACAACCGGGGACTTTGACCTGCTGGTCGAAGTAATGTGTTTTAGTTCAGATCACCTGTTAGAGCTTATCATGGAGCAGATTCACCAGGTTGAGGATATTATGCAAACGCGGACATCCATGATTCTAAAAGTCTTTAAGGAATTACTGCCGAATTTATCCAACATGTTTAATGAGTAATGCCGTCAGTTTTAAGAGAAAAGTGCGCCTTATGTCTCCTGAAATACTATCTGACATCACCATTATGAACACGCAAAGAGAGCACGGGCAGGGTGTTTATGACACTGTTCGACTCGCCTATGGGGTGCCGCTGGATGAAGAATGCGAGAATTGCATCGACGCTCATGACGTAGCAGAACAACTCGCACGATTCCCAGAAGGTCAGTTTGTTGCCGTCTATACTGAAGAAGAGCCAAATCTCGTGGTCGGTATGGCGGCTACCATGCGTACGAATCGCCCGCCCACCAACCCGCCACGCAAATGGATTGACGAGATAGGCTCCACCGGCATAGCCAACCATAATCCATATGGCGAGTGGTTGTACGGGGTTGAAATGAGTGTGCGCCCGGATTTCCGGCTGCAAGGCATCGGCACGGCTCTCTATCACGCCCGGTTTGAACTTGTCAAAAGGCTGGGACTTAAAGGCTGGTATGCCGGTGGCATGTTGATGGGCTACCGGCGCTATCGCCGGGAGATGTCCGTGCGCGAATATGGCGAAAAGGTTATCAATCGTGAGATTATCGACCCGACAGTGACCATGCAGATGAATCGCGGCTTTGAAGCATGGGACGTCATTGAAGATTATCTTGATGAACCGGATGCAGGTAATGGGGCGGTGCTCATTGTCTGGAAAAATCCCGAATATGATGAGACGTAGTATGCAAAAAACAAGAATTGCCCTGCTGCAAACCGCATGGCCCGGCGACAGCGATACACTCAAAAACACTTACCGTGATCTCGTGCGCAGAGCAGTCACCGACGGCGCGGAAATGATCTGTTTGCAGGAATTTTCCCTCTCGCCGTATTTCGCCAGCAAAATTGATGCGTCGGGATTTGATTGGGCAGAACCTCTCAGCGGTGGCCCGTCAGATAAATTTTTTGGTGATATTGCCGCTGAACATGGTGTGTTCGTAATCGGCAGCCTGTTTGAGAAAACGGAAGCTGGTCAATATTTCGATACCGCCACAATCCACAATCCGCAGGGCGAACTAGCCCATTTCACCCGCAAAGTGCACATTCCGTCTGGCGAAGGTTACCATGAAACGCACTTTTTCGGCGGCGGTGTGGAGTATCCGGTACATGATATCGGATATATGAAGCTGGCAGTTCCTACCTGCTACGACCAGTGGTTCCCCGAAATGGCCCGAATCTGTGCCCTGAACGGCGCAGAGTTCATATTTTATCCGACTGCCGTCGGCTCCGAGCCGACCGACCCTGATTTTGACTCTAAAGACGCATGGCAAACGGTGATGCGGGGGCATGCCGTCGCCAATGGCGTTTATATTGCCGCTGCCAATCGAATCGGTGAAGAAAACGGTATCCGATTTTATGGCAGTAGTTTTGTGTGTGACCCGACCGGAAAAATCATCGTGGAAGCCAGTCGTGACCAGACGGAAGTGATCATTGCAGATGTTGACCCGGCGGTAATGACTCGCTACCGGAACCTGTTTCCGCTGCTTCATCAAAGAAAACCACAAACGTATTCACGAATTATTGAGGCATTTGACCAGCCAGTCCCCGAACGCTGGCGTAACGATGCTCAATTTACAAAGGATAATTAACGATGGGTTCTATTCAGTTAAAAACAGAAATTCCTGGACCACGCAGCCGGGAGGTTGTGGCACGACGCGAGGCTGCCACGCCGCAGGGCGCAGCCAAACTAACGCCAATTGTGATTGAAAAGGCCGAAGGTGCAGTACTGACGGATATTGATGGCAACCAGCTACTTGATTTTGCGGGAGGCATCGGCACATTGGCGGTTGGGCACTGCCCGCCCGAAGTGGTCAATGCCGTCAAAATGCAGGCGGAAAAAATGCTCCACCTGTGCGCCATCGTCGGCACTTATGAGCCATATGTTGAGATTGCGGAACTGCTGAATGATGTAACGCCGGGTAATCACCGGAAGAAAACGGTGCTGCTCAACAGCGGGGCGGAGGCAGTCGAGACAGCAGTAAAAATCGCCCGCAGTTACACCGGGCGCTCTGGCATTATTGTTTTTGAGGGGGCTTATCACGGGCGCACCAATATGACCCTGTCTATGACCAGCAAATATGGCCTGTTCAAGAAGGGTTTCGGCCCATTCGCCCCCGAAATCTACCGCCTGCCTTTTCCGAATGTCTACCGCCGCCCGGCTGGCCTCACCGAAGAAGCGTTTGTCGATTATGCCATCTCGCAATTAGATAATGCCTTGATTTCGCAGGTTGATCCGAGTGCGGTGGCAGCCATTGTCATCGAGCCGGTGCAGGGCGAAGGCGGCTTTATCCCCACGCCACCACGTTTCCTGCGGCACCTCCGGGAAGTGTGTGACGAGTTCGGAATCGTACTCGTTGCCGATGAAATTCAATGTGGAATGGGACGCACGGGTAAATTATTCACCGTTGAGCATTATGATGTGGTGCCTGACCTGGTTACGATTGCCAAATCGCTGGCCGCCGGGATGCCCTTAGCTGCTGTAACCGGACGCGCCGAGATCATGGATGCACCACATCCGGGCGGTCTGGGTGGAACGTACAGCGGAAATCCGTTAGCCTGTGTGGCAGCCGTTGAAGCCGTCAAAATGATTAACCAGCCAGGCTTCTTGCAGCGAGCTACCGAGGTCGGACGGCGAATCGAAGATCACTTGCTCGCTATGCAGGAGCAGTTTCCACTGATAGGCGATGTGCGCGGTCTGGGAGCCATGATGGCGATGGAATTAGTCCATGACCGGACCACCAAAACGCCTGCCCCTGCCGAAACAACTCGCGTCAATCTGGAAACGGTGAAACGTGGTCTTGTTACCATCCGCGCTGGCCTGTACAGCAATTGTGTCCGCTTCCTGCCGCCGCTTAATATCACTAACGAGCAAATTGATGAGGGGATGGCTGTTGTCAACGAAGCATTGACCGTCATCAGTGAGGAGGTCCATGCATGACCGACTTTATTTTCAAACAACTCATCAATGGGGAGTGGGTTGAGGCCGACAACAGCAAAATCTGGGAACTCATTAATCCCGCCACCGAAGAGGTTATCGAGGAAATACCTTTTGGTGATGCTTCCGATGCCAGCGCGGCCATTGATGGGGCAGCAGCAGCCTTCAAAGACTGGTCGCGCCAGACACCCTATCAACGCGCTCCGATCCTGATACGGGCGGCAGATTGGCTGTTGGCGAATGCTCAGGAGATGGCTCGGGTCACTACTGAGGAATCGGGAAAGCCGTTTGGTGAGTCGCTGGCAGAATGGCGCAGTGCCGCCAATTATCTCATCTGGGCCGCTGAAGAAGCGAAACGTCTTTATGGTCGGGTCATTCCGGCACGCTTACCGGGACGGCGCATCACAACCCACCACCAGCCAATTGGTGTTGTTGGGACAATAACCGCGTGGAATTTCCCGGTCTACAATGTCGTCCGCGCATGGTCATCAGCGCTGGCGGCCGGTTGTACAGTGGTGGGTCGCCCGTCAGAGTACACGCCGCGCTCCGCTATGATGCTGGCGCAGGCACTACACGAATCGGGGGTTCCGGCGGGAGTGCTCAACATCATCAATGGCGACCCGGCAGCAATGGGGCAGGTCATGCTGCGTGATCCACGCTGCCGCAAAATTAGTTTTACGGGTAGCACACGAGTGGGCAAACTGTTGATGGATGGGGCGTCAGAGACGGTGACACGCCTGTCACTGGAGATGGGCGGCAATGCGCCAGCGCTGGTTTTCCCTGATGTTAGCAACCTTCAAGAACTTGCAAAATTGTCCGTCCTCTGGAAACTGCGCAACTGCGGGCAGGTGTGTGTTGCACCGCAGCGATTTTATGTGCACAGTCAGATTGTTGAGGAGTTTATTGAACACGCCAGCGAATATGCCCGCACAACGGTTATCGGCAATGGTCTCGAACGGGAAACACAGCTAGGTCCGATGATTAATGCCCGGCAGCGCAAACGGCTTGAACAACTGCTTCAAGACACCGTTATGCAAGGCGCGACCGTTATTACAGGGGGACAGCGACCCTCTCATCTGGACA
>JAKEEQ010000007.1 GCA_022616515.1 Chloroflexota bacterium
CCATCGAGCCGGGAATAATCCCTGCCACGCCATCGCCGGCCGGCAGCGCGCCCTTGCGATGGACCCACAACGGCTGACCGCCATGTTCCTCGAGGCGAACAGTCGCAGCACATCACTTACCATCACAAAGTTGTTTTGAAGTTCCGCGCCGTTGATGTACCCTTCCTGTATGGACACAATCTTGTCCATTTCTGCAATCAACGGCAGCAGGTAAATCGCCGCCATCAGCAGTCCCAGCGCGTACCCGCCGAAAATCGCCAACTGCATCCACGAAAACGCCCGCCAATTGCCCGCCACCTTCCCCACAAACAGCACAAAAATATACAGTCCAGCGAACGGCAAAAAATAAGCCACCGTCACATGATGCGTCAGAATGAGCAGGCTGATGAACAGGCCGCTCAAGGATACCCACTTCAATGACGGCGACTCCACGCCGTGATGCAGTGCCCACAAAATCCAGGGCAGCCATGCAATCCCCAGCAGTTGCGACAGACTTCCCTGATGAAACACATTGAATAGAAAATACGGTGTGGTGAGGTACAGCAGGGCTGCTACCAGACTCGCCAGTTCACCGCCGAAAATCCGCGCCAGTTGATAGGCTCCCAGCACATCAATCAGTATCGCCAGCGTCTGCACCAGCAAAAACGACATCCCCGGCGAAAATCCCAGAAACAGGAACCATCCACCCAGAATACTCGCCAGCGGCGGGTAATAAATGAACAGCGGATACCCATAGCCCAGATACAACACTGGCGACCAGCGCGGCCACCACACACCGTTATGCAGATCATTGGCGATGGCAATCATGCGCAGATAATGCAGCGGCGCATCAACCGTATTCGGCATTGAGGGTAAATTGGTCATCAGGAGTATAGGGATGGATAACAATAATGCCGCAAATCGCTTGAACATCCGGACCGAGTCCTCTGGTGTGGCGCGATGAATCGACCCACCCCCTCTCTGCTCTCCCCATAAATGGGGAGATGTCCGAAGGACAGAGGGGAAGGAGAGATTTAAGGAGGGCTGCGCTGTTTCTCAGTCGCCAATTTCAAAGGTCATGCCGAAAGTGCAGAGCAATCACCGCGCTTTTCAATAACAATCGCGCATCATACTAACACCCCACAGCGGGGTTATCAACGTGCGCTCGACTGACCGCAACATTACAACAACGCCAGTGACACCCCGACCATTGCCGCCAGAATCCCGACTAACCAGAAGCGCTGGACAACCTGCGTTTCACTCCAGCCGAGTTCCTCAAAGTGATGGTGAATCGGTGCTTTCAGGAAAATACGCTGCCCACCACTCCATTTAAAATATGCGACCTGAATAACCACACTCAAGGCTGCCGACACCGGCAGAATCGCGATGAGTGGGAGCAAGAACCACTGGCCCGTCATAATCGCCACTGTTGCCAGCGCCGCCCCCAATGCCAGCGAACCCGTGTCGCCCATGAACAACTGTGCTGGATTGGCGTTGTACCACAAAAAGCCAAAACAGGCCCCGACCATGATAAAACAAAACTGCGTGATAAACGTCTGGCCTTGCAGCGCCGAAATCAGGCCATAGGCGATATAGGCACTCGCCGTGATAATGCCCGCCAGTCCATCCAGCCCGTCAATCAAATTAACCGCGTTAGACATCCCAACAATCAGGAAAACTCCTGTCACAATCCACAACACGGGTGGCAAATCAATGGGTTCGGGAATCAGCGGAATCAGCACCTGATTGCTGAAGGCGATGTCAAATGAGTTCATTAGATACAGCACAATCGCTGCCAGCAGCAGTTGTGCCCCGAACTTAAAACGCGGCGAAATACCTTCCCCGATGTTGCCCCGCGACGTCTGAATGCCTTCCCAGTCATCATACGCCCCCAGCAGACCATACCCCACCAGCACACTCAGCGGAATCATGATCGACTGCCCGGTCAGTCCCTCATTGAGCAGGTTCGCCAGATTCAACCCGAACGCAATCGCCAGCACAGGCAGCAAAATGAGAATGCCGCCCATCGTAGGTGTACCCTTCTTTTTATAGTGCTCGTCGGGCATTCCTTCGCGAATATTTTTACCGATTTTAAGACGGCGCAGAATCTCCACAAATGGGCCACCCCAGATGGCAACCAGCAAAAAGGTGAAGCCGCCGAGGGCTAATGAAAACGGGATGTCATTGTTCATGAATAGCTACTCGCGCTCAAACGGATGTCCGCCCGCATTCACCAGATCTTGCCGCTCGGCATCCGGCGGGATTTCCAGCAGCACGACCAACCGCTCGACCAGTTCCGCAAAAACAAAAGTGGCGGTTTCGCTGCCCCAATAGTATCCCTCTCGCACATCCAGCCCATCCAGCATAATGAGCACCGATAGCTGTGGATCGTCGGCGGGCACAAATCCAATGAAACTGGCCCAGCTTTTAAAATCCGAGTACCCGAAATCGGGATCAAGTTTCTGGGCGGTTCCCGTTTTCCCGGCGATGGTGTAGCCTTCAACCGCCGCATCCGAACCAAAACCCTCCGGGTGATAGACAGCTTGAACCATCAGCTCACGAACCGTTTGTGCAGTAGTCGCTGAAATAGGCACATCAATGGTGGTTGGACGTGACTCAAACACGTAATCACCATCGGTGCGGCGCAGCACAATGTGCGGCTGCATCATCCGTCCATCATTGGCAATCGCATTGGCAGCAGTAAGCATTTGCAATGGTGTGACGGCAATACCCTGCCCAAAACTGCTTTGCAAGAAGTTGGCTTCATTCCACGCGGGGCTTCCCATCCAGTTCACCTGTCCGGGGGCCTCACCCGCGAGGTCAATGCCCAGCCGTCCGCCAAAATTGAAGCGATGCAGATAATCATACCAGCGGGATGTGCCAATGATACTGTTCCACTCTGCTGTACACGTATTGAGCGACTGGATGATACACTGCGCGAAAGACCTGCTGCCGAGCGCACGTCGCGTAGAGGTACAAATTTGCACGCCTGCCCTCGTCTCGCAGCCCGGATCGACGTACGTCCAATTAAGATCAAGACCGGGTTCTTGAATATCCAGCGCCACTGATGCCGTAACGATCTTGAAAATACTGCCCGGCTCAAACTGGTAACTGATTGCGCCGTTGTAAATAGGGCGATCATCTTCGGGCAGTTGATTATACTCTTCAGGAGTCATGAAAGGATAAGACGCCATCGCTAGAATTTCGCCGGTGCGCGGGTCCATCACCAGAATTTGACCACCATCTGCGCTGTAAGTGTTGATTGCCTTTTCCAGAACTTCCTGCGCAATAAATTGAACATCCCGGTCAATCGTTAACCAGATGTCCTGTCCGGGCCGCAGTTCAAGCCCTTCCGAGACCTCAAGCGGAATGTCGCTGGTAACGCCGATTTTGCTCTGTCCGGCGAGTTCGGCATTATAGTGCTCCTCAACACCCCAAAAGCCTCGCCCATCGTAGTTCACGAAGCCCACAACATTAGCGGTCAGTTCCCCCTGAGGATACTCGCGCAGCGGGATTGATTCGATGACCATACCGGGGATGTCCAGCTCAACAACTGCTTCCCCCTGTGCCAGCGTCACCGGGCTTTTGATGGTGATATAGCTCGGATACTGCCCGTTTTCATCCGGCAGCAGAAGCTGGTAAACCTCCAGTTCGTTCATGTCCAGTGCCCGTGCCAGTTGGGTAGCGACCTCCCGCTTCTCTGAGCCGATTGCGCCGGGGCTGATGCCGACCCGGTATTCCAGCGTATTCACCGCCAGCACCTGACCATCCCGGTCAAATATCTGCCCGCGATTGGGGTGGAATTCAACTTCCTGCCCTTCAAATGCAACCGCACGGCTGCGTAGTCGATTCGCCACTTCCGGGTCGAGCCTGAACTGAAAAGACAACAACTGTACGATCAAGATTGACCCGAGCACGAGCAAAACAATCGTCACCATTCTCAAACGACTACTTAGTCTGTCCATCATTATCACCCTCCATTAGCCTGACCAGTCGGAAAACTGGCCCTTAAATTGATCGAACTGGCGTTTCAGCCATCCGGCGAAATTTTCTTCATAGGTCTCAGGGGTCGGCGTAAATTCCAGTAACGTTGGCGTTGGCGCAACCACAGCATATTCGTAACCATCAACTACTATATACTGAATATCATCTGGTCCGGCCTGCTCAAAACCAAGTGTTGCCGCCCGTGTGTGCAGATTATCAAGCCGCTGGCTGCGGGCGATGTCCCCCTTCAGGCGTTCGTTATCCCGTTCGATACGGCCCCGTTCCTCATCAAGCAGTTCGATGTCACGCGCCGTTGTGATGTTGGTGGTTGCCTGCGCCAGATACAGCCCGCCAATAATAAAGGACAGCACCACCAGCAAAATAACAATGGCAGCAGCCTGTCCCTGCTGCTGGTCATTTTGAATAGAGGGCGGTCTGACCTGTGGCTCTTTTTCTACGTGACTCATTCCATCATTCCACAAAATCTCGGACTGCGTTTAGGACGTGCCGCTGCACGTCCCTACCAAAATCGGGAGGGCGATGTAGGGACGCCAACGGGGAGGCCCTATCAAAATGGCTTCATCAAGCCTCTCTCTCCATTCATGGGGGGAGATGTCGCGCCAGCGACAGAGGGGGGATAAGTTTCCCCAGCGCTGTGAGATGTCCGCATACCGCCCAAAACCATCCCCTCCCTAGCCCTCCCCATGAATGGGAAGGGAATCACATACCTGCCGTTTGTCCACTTGTGGAGCCGTTTTCTCCTTAAGTTTACACGCATGGGACGCCCCGTTGGGCGTCCGGGTTATATGGTTACCACTCAATGCTATCCTACTGTGCCTCGATTGACCAGCCATAGACCGTTTCATCTCCCCACGCCACAATACGCTGACCATTCCCCAGCGGCACAGACGCGATTTCTTCGGGCAGGGCCAGCGTCGCCGTCACAGTGTTGGCCTCAAGATCATAAATGAGGTATTCATTCGCCTCGCAATTTTGCGTCAGCACCAGCGGCTCATTGGGATGCGGGGTGAGGAAATTAGCGTTTACGGTCGTCGTTTCTCCGCTCATCATATCGTAAAGATAGGTGGGACATGGCCTCCCGGCAGCATCTGTGATGGCATAAATGACATGGTCATGATACACATCCAGTCGCCCCATCCACCCATTATGTCCGAGTTCCTCAAGATAATTCAGCGAGTAGACGACCTCCCCGCTTGCATTGTCGAATACCGTGAAACTGCTGCCACCCAAATCCCACAGCAAATAACCGTTGTCCAGCCACGCCGTTCCCATAAATAGCCCCGTTTCATAGACCTTTACCGGGTTCCCGCTTTCCACCACCCAGACTTCACTCATCTGCGGTTGGATGACATAAACGTAATAACCATCAAACCCACCAAAGCGAGACTCTTCCCCGGTAGCAAGCCCCGTTGTGCTCAGGATTTCCGCGTTGCGCAGGTCGATATGCTGGAAATTGCCATCGGCGGTGAAGGCATACACCGTCTCAAAATCCGGTGACCATACGGCATGCTGGATGAATGCATCGAGCGTTATTTCAAGGATTTGCTGCCCTATCCACATCAGTGTTTCGCCATACCACAGGAGAAGCTGGTTATTCGGATTCCAACTGGCATTGATGAGATAGATGTCCTGGGGCAGCAGTCGTTCCCCGCTCTCCACGATCCACAGTCGCGATGCCGCAATACGATTCTGGTTAACATCATTTTCGTTGAGATAGTAACTGGCGGCGAAAAGATATTCGTTATCGGGGCTGAGGGCGACTTCAAGCCGGTCTTCGGTTCCCTCGTCGTAATCAAACGTATAGATGCGACTGCCAGTGGCAATATCATAAATATCAATTACCACCCCCGGACAATTCAGGCAGTTCTGCGGCGCATAACCTACAATCACCCACGCGCCGTCTTCGGAAAACGATACATGTTTCACCTGACCGGGAACATCAATCGTCAGGTCAGGCTCCGCATAATCTGTTTGAGCCGATGCAAGCCACGAAAACATCACCAGCATCAACCCCACAGCCCCCAACATTCCAATTGACCATCGACGATGCATAGTGAGCGTCTCTCCTAATTCGTGCGTGGATCACTGCTTCGTGCGCATCGAAATCCAACTTCAGGTATCGGTATATCGGGCGGGTAATCAGAACGGGTATAGGTCGTCACGAATGGCAGCGGATTGATGTAATTGCCGCCACGCGCCGCCCGCGCATAATCATAAAAACTCGACCCTTCGCCTTCAATCTCCACCGTTGCCGAATAAGCGGGGAAATAGCGGTCTTCCACCCATTCTTCGGCATTACCCGCCATATCAAACGCCCCGGCCCAGCTTACATTGCCCGGTCGCGTCCCGACCGCGTAGGTGCCTCCATTAAAGGAGGCTGTGATGTTTTCCTGTGCGGACGTATTTCCCCACGGGAAGACGGAATTAGTGGGGCCGCTGGCTGCATATTCCCATTCTTCTTCAGTAGGTAAACGGGCAATACGGCTCATGCAAAAGACCATCGCATCCTGCCATGTTGCCCCGACAATCGGCTTGTTCGGATCATCACGGAAGCGCTCATCAAGGTCGAGGGCCTCAATCGAATGGCACAGCAGGGACGATTCTGCATTGCAAAATTGCATGTACTGCCCGACCGTCACCTCGAACCTGTCAATCCAGAAGCCATCCAGATTGACGGTGTAGGTATCAAAAATTTCGGGCTGGGCGAAACCCCTGTTATATTCAAAACCAAGACTTTCCACGAGGCTGCGCACCGTGTTTTCATCGACGCCCATTTCAAATGCCCCTGCTGGTACGTAAACCATTTCAAAGCCGAACGAATCGACCGCTACCTCACCGGATTGTGACGGTCCCTGTGCCACAATGGATACAGCAGGCATTGTCATCAAACCGATGAACGCTCCTATCATCAATACACGCTGTGCTGTCTTATACCTCGGCATCGACGCCTATCCCTTGATCTTCTAATGCTTCAATCAACCCCTGAACCTGATCAGTACGGACGGTGACCGCGGTCGGGCCAAGACGCTTGCCCAGAAAGCGGCGGTATTCCGGTCGTTCCCACAGAAATTGTAACTGCTCCGGTGCGTCCACTTGCAGCACAACCAGTGACTGAATCATAACACTGCCGCGCTCCGTCGTCTGCACTTCCACGCCCCGCTTGAGAACGTTAATCACCGGGGAGGGCAGTTCCGAGCCACTTGCCCGCTTCAAAAACGCCTCGACGTGGTTGGTTTCGATACCCTGCTCCGCCGCCCGATTTAGGCTTTTACTCGTCAACTGGTATACAAATGGATCGCTAATCTCCAGCCATTCGGAAAAACGCGCCAGTTGGAAACGATCATAACGACTCACCAGCCGCGACACCATAATTTTTCCATCTGGTTCAATGACGACAGGTTTGGTTGATTCTGGCGACTGTGGAAAACGTTCGATTCCTGCCCATGCTCGCCCGTAAGCCGTCATACGAAAGGCGTCGGTCTCCATGATGGACTCCGCGCTGCTGCCTCGACCCAGATCAACGATGCTCAGCCAATGCAGGGGACCGATGATCGCCAGAAACAATGTCGCACCTTCCACTATATCCCACGTCTCATAACCATTCAGATAGTCGCCGCTCGCCGTATCGCGGATATACCAGCTATCATAATCGCCGCCGGGGCGTTGGAAATCGGGTTCTTCGTCCTTGATTGTCGCAATAAACGCCGGGATGGACGCCCACTCTTTGCCGGGCAGCAGTTCAAACATGGTGCGCAGGGCATCGCGCAGCAGGGTCGGGTCGTGTTCCCAGCCTGCATCGTCCGGCTGAAGCGAAGGTACATGCCATAATTCGTCAAAAAAATAAGTGCGCTGCCACGCCGACATCAACGCCTGAACCTGATCGGGACGGGGTGCTTCCAGCCATTTTTTGGCTGCCGCCCGCTCCGGTTGCAGCATATCGTCCACAATGCCCAGTTCCATCGCCAGCGCCACCAGCATTCGCAGCCGGGCCGGACTCTTTGGTCCGAGGAAATTTCCCAGCATTTGCCGCTCGTCTTCGAGTCCCCGGTGCATCTGCAAATACGCCAGCAGCGTTGTCATGTCGTCCACGATCAACGTGTCCGCCCGCTGCACATAGCCGGGTTCTTCAACGGTTAGATGCGTCAGGATTGGCTCATGGGGTGGCAGGGGTGCTGCTTCGGCAACGGCAAAATCATCGTCTTCCGCCGTCAAATCAAATCCGGTCTGATGGACGGGCAGCACGGTGGCGAGGTCTTCGGGCACAAATACAAACTTCTGGTTACCCACCTTGCCCTGATCAAACGCCGAACCAATCAAGCCCCGGTAATACAGACTTTCCGCGATGCCGTTCGGATTGAGGTGAGGGCTTTCGCGCTTGCGTTTATCTTCCCCCATTTGCCGGATTTCACCGTACAACCGCGAAAATTGGACCTCCGGCATTTGATAGCCCTTTGATGCCAACAGCATTTGCATTGCCCCGCGTTCTTTATCATCCAGCCGCGACCACTCATGCCCGGCATTTTCAGTGTCAATCATTGCTTCGGATAATTCGGCAGCGATCCCGCGAGCATCTTCGGTAGACAAATCAATATCCCATCGATTGGCAATGATGGTCAACAGGTGGGAATCATAATCACGTAGCGTTTGTAAAAGCGTGGGCATGACAGTCCTTCTTACGCATTCGAACAAGCGTTCCTATATTATAGTGCGTGGCCGGGACTGGTTCAAACTGGTTTTTAACGGTAATAAAGATATATTGGTAGTTCACCCAGCATAATCTGCTGGCCTGTTTCAAGCTGGTACTGCATATGGACCTTCATGCGCTGCCCATTGATATACGTGCCGTTGGCGCTGCCCAGATCGGTAAGCAAAAAATAATCGCCTTCGCGCTGCAACTGCGCGTGCTTGCGCGAGACCCCAAGTGCATAAGCCTCATACTCGCTCAGGTCCACAAAACTCAATAAATCGGTGCGCAGTTTCGCCTGACGCCCCAACACAATCGGATGCTCATATTTCATGCGGATAATGGCCTCTTTATTCGCGACGCGGATTACCAACTCATTGTCACTGAGGTGGAGGGCATCCTGGAACCGTCCCTGCTGCTCCAATCTCTGGAGGATTTCATCACGTAGATGAATCGTCGTCGGGCCAAGCAGTGTAGCACTTTTCTCGTCTCCTAACCAGCGCCCACAGTGCTGGCACAAATCGTTGCCGGGGTCGTTTTCAGTCTGGCAGGTCGGACAGGTAATGGTATCGGGCATTGGTGGTCGGGTTCCATTTGAATTAGGAGTTGACTTATCTTAATACAATTCTTCATGCCCTGTACATTCATTTTTGGTTATAAAAGTTAGATACGAGCCTGTGCTGCCGTCCGGGACGAGAGCGCAATGACCGCCACAATAATCGCCAGCATCGCCAGCAGGGGCTGCCATTCATCGAGCAGTGTTGCCCCGGTTAGCATAATATCACGCAGCGCAATATTGGCATGGGTGAGCGGCATCAGATACGCTACCGGCTGAAGCCAATCTGGCATGGCCGACACCTCCCAGAACACGCCGCCCAGAAATACTTGTGTCACCACTACCAGCGGGATAAATTGCAGCACCTGAAATTCATTGCGGGCAAACGTGCTCAGGAAAATGCCCAGATTAACCGAGGTAATCGCCAGCAGCGTCTCCACGATGAACACGTTCAACAGATTGCCTGTGTAGTGCACGTTAAGGACAAGAATTGTGAACAACAGGGTGATGAGTCCTTGCAGCAGCGCAAACACCAGAAAACCCATCATATAACCGACGATGATTTCTGACGGACGAATCGGTGTGGCCCGCAAACGCTCCAGCGTTCCGGCCAGTCGTTCCCGCAAAAATGCGATGCTGGTCAGGATGAACACAAACAGGAACACAAAAACACCAATCAAGGCCGGGGCCATATAGTCCAGCGTGTCAAATTCCGGCCCGCCGTGCAGATAGGTTGCTTCAATATTGGTATCTAACGCGATACCACCCGTAGACGCTGAAGCCACCGTGTTGGTGGCCTGACCGCTCACCCGCTCCAACATTGAATTAAGACGTTCGGCCAGCATCGGGTTAGACCCTTCAAACTGCACATTGAGCGTCAGTGTCCGGGTAGACATCACATCTTGCGTAAAGGTGGGCGGCAGATAGATGACCGCGTCAACCTCTCCCTCATCCAGCGCGGCATCGGCTTCGGAACGGTTCATTTGCACTGCCTCAAATGTGCCGATTTCTGTGAAGACCGAAGTCAGTCGGTCTCCCAGCACCACACTGTCGGACAGCGAAACACCCTCATCTTCATTCACAACGCCAATCCGAATCTCGCCCGGCTCAACTCTAATGAGAACGCCAGCCACCGTCAGCAATATGACAGGCACGACCAGAATCAGGGCCAGCGTGCGCCGATCAGAGACAACCTGCAACACAACCCGCCGCGCCAGATGACCAATCCGCTTAGTGTTCATGGGCTGCCTCCCCGGCAAATACTAGAAAAGCCTCTTCGAGATTGTGGGTTCCTGCCCGTTCGCGCAGTTCATCCGCTGAGCCTTCCGCGAGCAGCCGTCCATCGCGCACAAACCCCAGCCGGTCACACCGTTCGGCCTCGTCCATCACATGACTGGACACCAACAGCGTGACTCCGTTCTCCGCCAGCCTCCGAAAATGCTGCCAGAATTGAACACGCAACTGTGGATCAACCCCCACCGTTGGCTCGTCCAACAAAATCAGGTCTGGCTTATGGACCAGCACCGTTGCCAGCGACAGTCGCTGCCGCATCCCGCCGGATAGTTGGGCGACAGGTGTTTGTCGGCGATCACTCAAACCTACGAAATCTATGGCAGCAGCAATCGCCGATTTATCATTGCAATCCATCAAGCCCGCGAAAAAGGCCACATTTTGCCACACGGTAAGTTCGTTATAGAGCGCCGAAGCCTGCGTCATATAGCCCACCTGCGACAACACATTCCGATCCGGCATCTGCTTCCCAAGTACCGTGACGGTCCCCTCCTCGGGTGTGTACAGGCCAACAATGGTCCGAATGAGCGTACTTTTGCCAGCGCCATTTGGCCCCAGCAGGCCGTAAATTTCCCCCTTCCGGGTGCTCAAACTTAGCCCGCGCAGGGCATGGATATTGCCAAATCGCTTATGAACATTTTCAATCTCTATCGTGTTCACGTGTTCTCCTTGAGTAACCCGTTCGCCAGGACGTCCATCATGACCGCCTTCCACTGCTTTTCGGACAGCACATCCAGCAGTGGCCGGGGCATGATAAGAGAGGTCATCATGTAGCCAAAAATGTGAATACCGATGATGCGCATGAAAACGACAGGCGAAAAGTCCTGACGAAGATCGGAGGCGTCTTCAAATTTTGCGTAAATGTTGAGTACCTGCTGCTGAAAACCTTCAATAAGTTTCTGGATATGTTCGGCATTGAACTCCAGATAGTCCACCAGCACCAGCCTTACGAAGTTACTGTGCTTTTGCATCATTCCCGTCAGTGTTAAAAAGACCTTGCCGATGAATTCCTGCCCGGTCTCAGCATCCAGTTCCTGAATCGCATGATAGATTTCATCATAGGGACTGCGGGCTTGCATCAGTCCGCTGAAAATAGCTTCTTTATCACTGAAATGGTTATAGATGCCCGCAACGGATTTGTATCCGGCTTGCCCCGCAATATCACGCATACTCGTTCCATTGAAGCCCTTCGACAAAAATAGCGCCTCAGCCGCATCAAGAATGGACGAGATGGCCTGTTCGCCTTTAGGTATCGCGGCATCAAACATCAGTGGTCCTTACCAGAAAAATAAACGAACGTTCGTTTGTAAAATTCTACGCCTAATTTCAACGCTGAGTCAACTCTCATCTCTATCCTACAAATCTATGCTACAATCACCCCCTGTTGAAAAGACAATTCCAGGAGTCATAATGAAACTCGTACGATTGATTGCCATCCTTGCTGTTGTAACTGTTGTGATGGCAACTCTGTTACCAGCCTCTTACGCTCAGGATGATCCACAAACGCCGGATGAGCTTTGTGAGGTGGCAGCCCCGGAGATCGTAGAACCGGAAACTCGCACCTTTAGCGAACCTGAGCAAGTGCTGGAAGAAGATGTAGATTACAAGGCCATTTTCTGCACGGAAGACGGAGCCATTTACGTGGATTTGTTAGAGGACTTTGCGCCAATCACTGTGAATAACTTTGTCTTCCTTGCCCAGAATGACTACTACAACAGCACAACCTTCCATCGTGTTATTGCCGATTTCATGGTTCAGGGCGGTGACCCGACCGGCACAGGCAGTGGTGGTCCGGGTTATCAGTTTGAGGATGAATTTGTGCCTTTCCTGTCGTTTAATACCCCCGGCTGGCTGGCAATGGCAAACGCTGGCCCCGGCACCAATGGCAGCCAATTTTTCATTACTCGCGTCCCCACCCCCCATCTGAATGGCCGCCACACTATTTTTGGTCGTGTTCTCGAAGGCCAGTCTGTGGCCGACGCAATGCGCAACCGTGACCCACAGAATCCGCAGGATACCGAGTCACCCGGCGTAACCCTGGAAACGGTGTTGATTATTGAGGACGCCAGCACAGTCGAGTCAGATTATGAGCCACCGGAATTGTTCGATGCGGAAGAAATCGTGGATGAGATTCGCGCCATCCCGGTTGATGGTTACTCGATTGTTGAATCGGATGTGGAAGAAACGGGTGAGGCCACCGTCAGTTTCGTGTCGTGGGAAGTCGATACCTGCCCGGAGGAGCCAGACCTGTATGCACTGGGCTTGAGTGTCCACAGTTACGGCTCGGTCGATGAAGCTGAATCCGCCATTGAGGATACCAGTAGCTTTGCGGAAGATTTCGAATTTCTCGAAGCCGCCAGTGATGCTGTTGAGGGTGATGTTTACTTCCGTCAGGTTGAAGCCTGTGATACGGGTGCCGAAGCCTACCGTTATATTTGGACACGCGGCCCTTACGTGCTCGTCATGGACTTTACCGTCGGTGAGGGCATCGTGCCGGAAGAAAATCGTGCTGGAGCCGCCGCCAACCTGTCCACCGCCTTTGAACGTAACATTGGCGAGGTCATCTTCCGCGCTGTAATGCAGTAACAAAGTGTCCCCAATGAATCGAAAGGGCGATGCACTTACTTCACACATCGCCCTCTTTGTCTCCAAATGTTAGCGTGTCAGTTATTCCTCATCCGCCGGTTCAAACTCCAGTGCCAGCGAATTAATGCAGTAACGCTGCCCGGTCGTATCACGTGGACCATCATCAAACACATGGCCCAGATGCGACTCACACCGTGCGCATAAAACCTCTACGCGGCGCATACCGTGACTGGTATCAATGCGTAATTCCACACTGCCTTCCTCGGCGACATCCCAGAACGAAGGCCACCCCGAACCCGAATTGTATTTTGTCTCCGAAGAGAACAACAGATTCCCACAGGCCGCACAGTGATAGGTTCCCTCGGTTTTGTTGTTCAATAACTCGCCTGTGAAAGCCCGTTCGGTGGCGTGCTGGCGCAAAATCGCGAACTGCTCCGGCGTCAACTGTTCGCGCCATTCGGCCTCTGTCTTGCTGATCTTTTGCTCTGCCATTCCAATACTCCTGCCTTATCAACTTTGTCCATTATAACAAATCGAGCATTATCAAATGTTGAGGATTTCTATGAGATCAATGAGAGGTTAATTACAATGACGATGATAACCGCAAATCCATCTGCCTGATGTCGGGAAAACGACATTTTATTCAGCAAATTCGGTATCTAGACAGCGCGGTTTTGTAGGGACGCCCATCACTCCTACAATACCTTCACGTACACTTCTATCATCAAAAGCATGGGTTTTATGAGTAAATGATGAGAAGCTCAACCGTCTGTCATTTTGACGCTTTCCTGTGCGACGTTAGTATAGAAGGCAAAAGTAGCCGACAGTCTATACACGAGGAGAACATAATGAAAAAAATTGTTGTCTCAGAAGGTGTGTCGCTTGATGGTGTCTTTGAAGCACAGACGATGGGTCAATGGGCACAACCCTTTTCCAGTGATGAAAAGGATGAGCATGTTCGAGAGCTTATCTTGGAATCAGATGCTCTTCTTCTTGGGCGGACGACCTATGACGGACATGCGTACTATTGGCCCAGTCTGAAAAACAACGAATACGGGATCGCAGACCGGATGAACAGTATGTCCAAGTACGTCGTCACCTCCACGCCACTGCAAACTCAGTGGAATAACTCGACTATCATAAACGGAAACGTCGTAGAAGAAATCGCCAGACTGAAACAGCAGCCCGGTCAGAACATCCTCATTCAGGGTAGTGCCACGCTTGTTGAGGCGTTGATGCAAGCCGACCTGATTGATGAATATCATTTCATGGTTCATCCGGTTATCGTGGGAAGCGGCAAGCGTTTTTTCAAAGATGGGATGGGCATGAGCAAGCTCAAGTTGGTCGAGAGCAAACCGATCAACCACGGAATCGTTGTCATGTCCTACGAGCCAACAGGGGGATAGCATATTGGGTCACCACTGTGATCATCGCGCTTGAATTGGTGGCAGGAGGTATCTGGGACATCTTAAAGATTCCATTCGTCCACGACCTTGTCGTTGATGATCTGGGTTATCCCTCCTACTTTCTGACCATCATCGGTGTCTGGAAAGTACCGGGCGCGGTGGTGCTGCTTGCCCCGCGCCTGGCTCGCCTCAAGGAGTGGGCCTATGCTGGCGCTTTTTTCACTTACAGTGGAGCCGCCGCCTCTCATCTCGCGGTGGGTGATGTCGATGTCGCGCTTGGCCCAGCCGTCTTCGGAGTCATCGCACTTGTATCGTGGGCTTTGCGCCCGACAGGCCGCCGTGATCTTATTGATCCCATATTCCAAAGGAGAATAAACGCATGAAATACATGATGCTCATTTACTGGAACCATGCCGAAAAGCCCGACTTCACACCGGAAGAACTGCAGAAACTGAGGCAAGGCTGGCTTAATTTTAATAAAGAAGCCGAAGCTGCCGGGGTGCTGCTGGATTACAATGGACTTTTGGACATTACCGACGCAACAACGGTGCGCGTGCGGGATGGCAAGACGCTGATCACCGATGGCCCATTTGCCGAGACGCATGAGCAGTTGGGTGGCTATTATGTGCTCGACTGTAAGGACCTTGATGAGGCGATTAGCTGGGCCGCAAAGATTCCCGCTGTGATAGCTGGTTCGATTGAGATTCGCCCGATGTATATCGCAGGCCAGGGATGAGTGTAGCGGCAGGGATTCAATGAGCGCAGCGGCACTGATCGAAACGACCTACCGCGAAGAACATGGGCGTGTCATCGCAGCACTCATCAGCCAGTTTGGAGATTTCACGCTGGCCGAGGACGCGCTGCAAGATGCGCTGGTCGTTGCGCTGGAACGCTGGGAAACTGAAGGTGTTCCACGCAATCCCGGTGCATGGTTGACGACCGTCGCCAAGCGCCGCGCCATAGACCGCCTGCGCCGGGCAACAACTCAGGATCGCACAGCGGACGTACTCGACCTCCCCACAATTCAGGATGAACCCGACATGGACATTCCCGATGAACGCCTGAAATTGATGTTCACCTGCTGCCATCCATCGCTGGCACTGGAAGCACAGGTCGCGCTGACGCTGCATACGCTCGGTGGGTTATCAACGACAGAAGTAGCACGGGCGTTCCGCGTCACGGAATCAACGATGGCCCAGCGGCTGGCAAGAGCACGACGCAAAATCCACAATGCGCGAATCCCCTACCGGGTACCGCCCGCTGAACTTTTATCGGAACGGGTGGATGCCTTACTGGCGGTCATTTATCTGATCTTCAACGAAGGTTACTGCGCCACCGGAGGCGATGCACCCATCCGGCACGACCTCTGTGGAGAAGCCATTCGATTGGGGCGGGTACTGGTCAAATTGCTGCCGCAAAGTGCCGAAACTCATGGTCTGCTGGCGTTGATGCTGCTGCATGATTCGCGTCACGAAGCAAGGCTGGACAAGGCTGGTGAGCTGGTTCTGCTCGATGAACAGGACCGCACACTGTGGGATCAGACGAAAATCGATGAAGGGACCGCTATTCTGGATATGGCGCTAACGCTTTACCAGCCGGGGCCGTATCAGGTACAGGCCGCCATCAGTGCCCTGCATGCCGAAGCAGCTACCCCGGAGGCAACTGACTGGCGACAGATTGCGATGCTGTATGGCTCGCTGGCGACCATGAGGCCCTCAATGGTTGTTGAGGTCAATCGAGCGGTAGCAGTGGCGATGGCATGGGGTGCTCCGGCGGGCTTAAAGATGCTGCTGCCTCTTGATGCGGAGGCGGATGATTTCTACCCATATCACGCTGCACGGGCGGATTTGCTGCGCCGGACGAATCAGCGTGAGGCAGCGGCTGATGCCTATGAACGCGCCATCGCCCTGTGTGGCAACAGCGCCGAGCGGTCTTATCTTCAGCGGCGGCTTAACGAGATGCTCAATCGAGGAGTGTAACCAGAGAAAGCCAAATGAGAAAGTCAGTTGTCTTAGACGCGGTGATGGTGAGTGCAGACGACATTGATCGGCTACTGGCTCAGCAACGCCATCGTTTCATAGGCACTACGCCCATCAAATCCACCGCCGCACAAGCTCTCTCGTGGCCTCCGCGCCGCAAGAGGGGCCATTACGAGCAAACAATAAGCATCAGGAGACATGAATTCACATGGTAGCCAATATTGTACAAACACAAGGACTAAACAAAACGTTCGGCAAGACGCAGGTGCTGGACAATATCAACCTGAACGTACCGCAAGGCAGCGTGCTGGCCCTGCTCGGACCCAACGGTGCTGGCAAAACGACCACCGTCCGGATTTTGACGACCCTGTTGCCGCCGGATAGCGGAAGCGTGACGATAGCTGGTTACGATGTCTTGCGCGAACCGGAAAAAGTACGAAGTGTCATTGGCATCGTCGGTCAGTCTATCAGCGTCGATGGCTATTTGAGCGGTCTGCAAAATCTGATGATGATTGGGCGTCTATATCGCTTTAGCCGGAAAGATGCCAGGCGACGGGCGCGAGAACTCATTGAGGAGTTTGAGCTGACGGAGGCCGCTCACCGTCCTGCCCAGACCTATTCGGGCGGAATGCGCCGCCGTCTGGACCTCGCCGCCAGTTTGATGGCCGCACCACCCGTCTTGTTTCTGGACGAACCGACGACCGGGCTTGATCCCGAAAGCCGTAACACGGCGTGGGACGTTATCCGCAATCTGGTACGCGGCGGGACTACCCTGCTGCTGACGACCCAATATCTGGAGGAAGCCGACCAGTTAGCCGATACGGTCGCCGTTATCGATCATGGACGCATCATTACCAATGATACGCCCGCGAATCTTAAAAAGAAACTTGGCGGCGAAAGACTGGATATTCACCTGACGGATCCGGCGGATATCGCAAAGCTTCCGCTGCTGCAAGCCAGAGCACTGCCCACCCAGGTCCAAAACGGAGCCATAAGTTTCGCGATTGACGAAGGTGAGCGTGGATTGAAAGAAGTAGCTTCGATTCTACAGCAGCTTATTACCGCAGAAGTGGCGGTAACAGACTACACCCTGCAACGCCCGACGCTCGAAGAAGCGTTCCTACAACTGGTGGGCACGAAGGTCAACAACTCGGTCATCGAAGAAAGGAAGTAACACCATGCAATCTGTTTCAACAATCCCGCAAGCCCAACAACGTCCCCGCGTTTACTGGATGCTCAGCGATACCTGGGAGTTGTTCAAACGCAGCGTGATCCAGATTCGTCGCACACCGGATCAGGTCATCGCCGGGGTTATCCTTCAGCCGATTTTTCTGATCATCACCTTCAGATATGTGATTGGTGGCGCGATTATGACCGGCGAGGCCAACTACGTCGATTTTCTCATGCCCGGCATGTTGGTCACCAATGTCATCCAACTGGCGGCTGTAACACTCGTGAGTATACCCAATGACATGACCAGCGGGATTGTTGACCGCTTTCGGTCACTGCCAATGGAAAAATCGGCCATCCTGGGTGGTACCGTCCTATCGGTGGCCGTGCGCTGTGTGCTGGGGGTGGCAACAATGATTGGCGTCGGGCTGCTGGTTGGCTTCCGTCCACAGGCGGATGTCGCAGGCTGGCTAACAGCCGTTGGGTTGCTGCTGCTGGTGTCCTATGCCTTTGCCTGGCTGTTAGCCGTGTTTGGGCTGATGGCACAGAGTGTCGAAGGCGCTCAGCAAATGGGCGGATTCGTCTGGCCTTTGTATTTTCTCAGCAGTGCCTTCGTTCCGGTGGAGAGCATGCCCCCGGTGCTGCGTGCCTTTGCTAACAACCAGCCACTAACGCCGACTATCAATGCTGTACGTGCGTTGCTGCTGGACCAACCTGTCGGGAACCATGTCTGGATCACGGTGGCGTGGTGTACCGGTATTATCCTCGTATCGGTACCCCTGACCGGGATATTGTTTCGGCGTAGATTCAGCTAACGCCGCCGTAACGTCTTGCCGGATCGCACCAACATCGTCTGTGTGCGTCCAACCAAAGGTCTATCAGGGCAGGCAACGAATTGACGATGTGGACGTGCAAGGTAGCTCAAAATCAATGCGTGAATTTCGGCGGCGTTGGGATTGAATTTTGCTATAATAATGTCCTCATGCCGCCCATTGCCTAACTGGAAATAGAAAGAAATGAGGAAGAAGATGCCAACACAGGCAGAACAAGCAACAACTTTTGCGAATCTTCATATCAAAGGCGATCCCCTTATTCTCTTCAATATCTGGGATGCTGGGAGTGCCAAAGCCGTACAGGACGCCGGGGCAAAGGCAATCGCCACCGGGAGTTGGTCAGTAGCGAACGCACACGGTTATGAGGACCGTGAACAATTGCCATTTGATTTGGTCGTTGCCAATACGCGCCGGATTGTCACCAGTGTTAATCTTCCAGTATCCATCGATCTGGAAGGCGGCTACGGACAAAGTCCTGAAGAGGTAAAACAGAGCGTTTCTGAGATCGTAAAAGCTGGTGCAGTTGGCATCAACTTTGAGGATCAGATTGTTGGGGGTGAAGGACTGTACACCATTGAAGAGCAAGCTCAACGGATTGCGGCTATTCGTGAAGCCTCCGAACAGGCATCTGTTCCCGTTTTCATCAATGCTCGCACTGACATTTTCCTTAAGTTGGGTTCGGCTGCGCCACAAGATCATCATCTCGAAGAGGCCATTGACCGTGCCACAGCTTATGCACAATCGGGTGCAAGTGGTTTCTTCGCACCCGGATTACGCGAGCCGGAGCTTATTGAAAAACTCTGCGAATCAATCTCTCTTCCAGTCAACATCATGTATTTGCCGGGATTAGCCGAGACGACACAGTTGGCTGAATTGGGTGTCTCGCGCATCAGTTATGGTCCTTTTCCCTATCGACAGGTGATGAAAATGCTTATGGAAAACGCGCGTGCCATCATAGGGAGTTGAAGAGGTTTCTTCTTCAACATGAACCTCTATCGTGCTACCGATTTGCTTTTTTGTGTGCTGGAACAGAACATCAGATTTCAGAGGATGAACGACATGGCCGAAACCAGTTATACAATTGAACCAATCGGCGTGATACGCTCCGAACTAACCAATCTGGCTAATGCCCCTTTGCAGGGAGATGAAGGCAATTACGAAGCCTGGCTGGAATTGACGCCGCAGGCCGCGCCGGGGCTTTTGGGCCTCCGTATTGGCGATGACTTGCTGGTCCTGACATGGCTGCATCTCGCCGAGCGCGATACACTTCAAGTTCATCCACGTGGAAATCCCGATAATCCGTTGATGGGGGTCTTTAACACACGTTCACAGGACCGCCCCAACCCGATTGGACTGCACCGCGTTTCGGTCTTGCAGATTGATGGACAGCGCCTTAAAGTAGCTCCCATTGAAGCTGTTGATGGTACGCCCATCGTTGACATCAAGTCCGTTCTCACCGAAATCAGTGAAAGATAGGTGGAGTGACATGACCACTTGGTACGAATTCTCACAGCAAGCCCCCGAACTCGCCGCATTTGGCAAAGCCCGGTTGCAGGGCCGTGTTTCCTATCTCGGCACCATTCGCTCTGACGGTAGTCCACGCGTTCATCCGGTGACGCCCATTGTTGGCGAGGAGCTATTTGTGTTCATGGAACCAGACTCGCCCAAAGGCAAGGATTTGCTGCGCGATAGACGCTATAGCCTGCATTGTGGGGTTGAAGATTCAAGCGGTGGCGGCGGTGAATTTTACGTGCGGGGTCACGCGATATTCGTCGACGATACGCTCATGCGAGAACAGGCGATACAGGTCGCCTCGTATACGCCACAGGAACGCTATATTCTGTTTACTCTATCCGTTGAGTTTGCCTTTCTGAATACGTATGTTGACGGCGAACCCACCCCGCTGCGCTGGCGTGCGGGAACGTAGATGAAAACTGACTTTCTGCCAACCACCTGAAGGGACAGCGCTTCTGGATATTGAAATCGCTGCTGTGGATCTGCAACATGGTGAATAAGTTGCTACAATTTAGACAACTTACTCGATACTACTTCTATTTGCAAGACAACAATGGCTTTAAAACTTCTCGCAGATACACATATTGCCGGACAGGTGTCCGTCCAACTACGTGCCAGAGGTGTCGATATTGTCCGTCTCGAAGAACTGGACGATTTGGGCAATGACGCAACCGACATCCAGATTCTGGAATATGCCGTTACCTACCAGCGAGCTGTGCTATCATTAGATAACGACTTTGAAGCACTGCACTTTGAATACATAACACAACAAAAAGTCCATAAGGGGATTTTTCTGGGCAACAAACGCTTGCAGGGCAATATCGGCACGATCGTCAACTTCATTTGGGAATATCATGAATTGTTTGAAGATGACGATGATCTCGACAATCAACTCATCTATTTCAAGTAGGTATCTGATGTTAGTGACTCTGGACCAATACATCGAATTACGTGGTGACAATGTACTGGCTGCTGTTGTTAAGGGCACGGAAGCAAATGCGTACCTGGTGGCAACTGCAACCCTCGCCCAAGGTGCTGAAGCAACGGCGGAACAATATCATATCAGCCTCGCTCAGGTGCATGGTACGCTTGCCTTCTACTATGAGAACCAGACCGAAATTGAAAAACGATATCGGGAATCTGAGGCACGTCTAGAAGAACATGCAGTGGATGGCTGGCACCGTCTTGACGATATGCGTAAGCGAAAAGGCTACGCACGAGAGTAGAAGTTGGGCTTAATATCTAGTCGCAAGGTTTACGCCTATCATTCCCAACAACCCCATCGCCAGCAGCACCAGCGGTATGATAGTCCAATGCCCGGTATCGACAAAAATGATGTCCACAACGCCGTAACCTGCTGGGCGTTCAGCTAAAAACAACGGCGTGTCGGTGCCTGTCGCCTGCGCGAAATATTGTGACACGCCCGAAGACAATATCCGCTCGTAGATAAAATATCGCCCCTGCACGTCAACAAGGGCCTCCTTCGTTTGTCCCGACAAAGCAATGACTTCTCTGCCGGATATAAACATCAACGTGTCAGCCGGGGTCGTGGACGCCAGCACAGAGCCGGACTGCATCAGAGGCGCATATCGGGCAGAAACTGTGACAGGACTGCTGCCTGTGCCATCATGTCGCACAGCAAAAATCTCATCCAGCCTTGTGATCTCATTGAACACCTCGACATATAACCACTCATAGGTCCACACCACATCCTGTACATAAAAATCAGGCACTGCGAAAATGACTTCCCGCTGCGAGGCGAGGAGATTCTGGCGATAGAGCGTGCCGTCCGCTTCAAAAAGCAGCCCGTTCTCATACTCGCCGAAGAATTTATCAATACCCCTAACGACAACCCGCAGCTCCCCGCTGTTGACGTTAACCTGCGTCAGATGACTCTCCCTATCCAGCGTGCCAATCGTATAGAAGGAGTGACCATCATCCGACCAGCCATCAAAATGGTGTATCTCATCGGCGGGGGTAAGTACCAGATGCTGGGAGCCATCCCGCCTTACCCGGGCAAACTGGCGCAGATTAGCCTTGTAGATGAACCACTGCCTGTCCGGGGAAAAGATGGCGGAGGTATCATCGCTGTCGAGCGCGAAAATCTGTGTGCGCTCGCTGCCGTCCAACCGCACCCGGTGAATCCCGGCCCGGTTTTCAAGATATAGCCAGCCATCCACCTGCCCGATATAGCGGCGGACCGATTCATCGCCCAGCGAATGGGTTTTGTTTTCATGCATATCATAGTGCCACAGGTGACCACTGTTATCCCAATAACGCAGCCAGCGCCCATCCTCCGACATGCCGCTGTAACGATTGAACTGGTCGCCAGTAGGAAGTTGTACAGGCCGCCGAACGCCGCTGGAAATATACAGGTCATTGCTGCCTGCTTCGGTCAGAATCAGATTGACACGCGGCGCGGTTTCATCACGGGTTAGTGCGATAATAGCAATGATTGTCGCGAGGCAAATACTGGCGATAGGCAGCAGATATTTCATGGATTAACCGTCTGCTAACGACGTTTCGGATACAATTATGATAGCGCAAAAGGCTGAGCATTTTGTGATAATGGTTGCCAGTCTCTATGCCAACGCATTATAATCGGCCAGGAAAATCAGGGACCCCCAAACCCCATGTTGAATTATTTAGGAGACGTTGGATGACTGAATTTGTAACAGTCGATACCCGCGTCGATGGCGCATTGTCCGGTGAACGTCCTTCGGATAACCTCACCGAGGAGCAGTTGCTGGACATGTACTGGTCAATGCTTATCAGCCGCCGTGTTGATGAGCGGGCCTGGATACTCCATCGACAGGGTCGTATTGCGTTCCACATCAGCGGTATCGGGCATGAAGCCTGCCAGGTGGCCGCCGCTTATGCCATCAATCGCGGTGTGGATTACATCCATCCCTACTACCGGGATCTGGCACTGGTTTTGGCGCTGGGTGTCACCCCGGCACAGTTCATGGTCAGTTTGTTCGGCAAGGAAGGCGAATACAGCTCCGGCGGTCGCCAGATGCCCAGCCACTTCAGTGCGAAATGGTTAAACCTGCTGTCCATGTCATCCCCGGTAGCCACTCAGGTGCCTCAGGCGGCAGGATTAGCCTTCGCCATCAAGTACAAGATCGAGCAGGGCATGCAGGACCCCGACGATGAGTCACTGCCCCGTCTGGCCCTGACCAGTCTCGGTGAAGGGTCAACCAGCCAGGGTGAATGGCACGAGGGCCTGAACTGGGCCGGTGTTCATAGCCTGCCCTTTGTTTGTCTTGTCCAAAATAACATTTATGCCATTTCGGTGCCGATGGAACAGCAGATGGCGGTCAAGAACGTTGCGGATCGCGCCCCGGCCTATGGCATGCACGGCGTGATTGTGGATGGCAATGATGTGCTGGCCTGTTATGACGTCATGGTTGATGCCGCGCAGCGTGCTTATAATCTTGACGGCGCAACACTCATCGAAGCAAAAACCTATCGTCCGGTGCCCCATTCATCGGATGACGATGATCGCAGTTATCGTGAGCGCGAGGAAGTCGAAGCCTGGAAAAAGAAGGACCCTATTCTGAAATACCAGAATGCACTGCTGGAACGTGGCATTTTAACCGATGAACTTTTGGAAGAATATAATGCCCGCGCCAAAGAAACCGTTGACGAGGCCATGCGTATCGCCGAAGAAACTCCATGGCCCGACCCGGCACCCCATCTGCACCCGAACAGCGTTTATGCCCCCAATGGGCTGGATTGGAAGGGCTAGCGATGGCAATGAAAACACTGATTGAAGCCATCAGCGAGGCGATGGATGAAGAAATGGCCCGCGATGAACGGGTTTTCATCACGGGTGAAGATGTCGGACCGCGCGGCGGCGTTTTCCGCGCCACGATGGGCCTGATTGACAAATACGGGGCTGGCCGGGTGGTCGATAGCCCGCTGGCGGAATTGAGTATCATCGCGATTGGTATCGGTGCGGCAATGGCCGGACTGCGCCCTATCTGCGAAATCCAGTTCGCCGACTTTATCCATCCCGCCATGAACCAGATCATTAATGAAGCCGCCAAGATGTACTATCGCAGCGATGGACAGTGGCCGGTCCCGATGGTCATCCGTGCACCCTATGGCGGCGGCATCGGCGGCGGACTCTATCACAGCCAGAGCCTCGAAGCGATCTTTGCCCATGTTCCGGGCCTGAAGATTGTTGTGCCGAGCAATCCCTATGATGCCAAAGGGCTGCTCAAGAGCGCGGTACGTGACCCGAATCCGGTGATGTTCTTTGAGACTAAGAAAGGCTATCGGCTGATTAAAGGCGAAGTCCCCGAAGACGGTGATTATACGGTGCCGATTGGCCCGGTCAATGTCCTGCGTGAAGGCGATGATCTGACTGTGTATGCCTATGGCATCATGGCCTACTATACGTGGCAGGCCGCCGAGCAGGTCGCGGACGAAGATGGCATTGAGTGCGAGGTGGTCGATATTCGCACCCTGCTGCCGCTTGACCGTGAAGGCATCCTTGAATCGTTCAAGAAGACGGGCAAGGCACTCATCGTTTACGAGGATAACCTGACGATGGGTTATGGTGCGGAAATCGCGGCGGTGCTGTCCGATGACGGCTTTGAGTACATGGATGGCCCGATTAAACGATTGGCGGGGCCGGATGTGCCGGGTGTGCCATTCAGCCATCCCATTCAAGAAGCGTTTATGCCCAACCCGAAAAAGATCGCTGCCGCGATCCGTGATCTGGCGGGGTATTAGTTAAGACGAATTCCCCGTTCGGTTTCCGCCTTCCCCTTTGTCCTTCGGACATTTCCCCCATTCATGGGGGAAAGATGGGCGACACAGGTTCTTCTCCCCATGAATGGGGAGATGTCGCGCTAGCGACAGAGGGGATAGGGCGGTCAGAATGGGGTAAAACAATCCCATAAAAATTGCAGTTGCAGGAGTAATTATGGCAACCAATGTAGTGATGCCGCAGTTAGGCGAGTCAGTGGTCGAAGGGACCGTCAGCAAATGGCTTGTCAATGTCGGCGATACAGTGAATGAATTTGACCCGCTGCTCGAAGTGAGCACAGATAAGGTCGATACCGAAATCCCCTCTCCGGCAGCCGGAGTTGTCCTCAAAATTTATGTCGGAGAAGAAGAAACTGTTGAAGCTGGCGTATTGCTGGCAGTGATTGGTGAGGCCGGGGAAGAAGTCCCGGATGGTGGCGATGTTGGCATTGTTGAAACGCATCCCGTCGAAGAAGCCAAACCCGTCAAAGAACCGGCGCATGGACACAGCGGGAACGGTCAGCGTGATTTGCGCAGCATGCGCATCAGCCCGGTCGTAGCCCGCATGGCTGCCGAACATAATCTCGATTTGACGGCGATTGCCGGGACC
>JAKEEQ010000102.1 GCA_022616515.1 Chloroflexota bacterium
AAACAAGGCATTCGCGCCAATCTCTCGCCTGAGTTACCCTTCCTTGACAAACTGGACCTACAACTCATTAAAATGTCTGAACCTTAACTGAATTTACTATATGTGCTGACAGAGACCGAACAGCTTGAACAGAATCGTTCTTTACGGTATGCCGGTCATCAGGTTCAGCCCCGGCAGGTCGCCGCGCTTCTGAAATCTCGCAAATGGATCATTCATCCGGAAGAGGGTATTCGCTGCACGTATCATGAGACAGGATTTTCTGCCTGGTTAACATTCCTGGATGGTGCATATACGCCTGTTGATGTCGAAGGCTGGACACTTGATAGTGTGATGTTTACACGAAAAGGTCAATGGAAGCCATTGCCACTTGAGGATGTACCGCCACGCATGTTTAGTGAAGTGATGCGTGATGTTGACCTCGTGGTAAGTGTCGCTCATCGCGGCGGTATTGATCCAGAAGCAAGCATGTCGACGATTGCAATGCGCACTGCTGTCATTGAAGAGACCTGTGCATTGTTAAATTTGTCTAATGTGAAAATCCAGAAGCAGCATGTATTGATTGATAGCACGCTGAATGACTATTCTGTCCACCTCGGCAGTGGCATTGTACATCGCCAGCCTGGCGGATCTGTGTGTATCATTCCGGTCCACAGTCAGCATCGAGGTCGAATATTCCTGCCTTTTGTTGATGACGACCCTCGCACTGCCGAAGTCGTTTCGAAAGTAATCCTATTGGCCAATGACAGCCAGATCAAGGATCCAACTATTCTAGAGCAATTGACTCGCTAGACGAAGATACTCACAATCCAGTGTGGACGAAAAGAGCCTGCAACCGGTTTGCCTGGTGTGCGGGCTTTTCTCTATCTGGCTTTCACGCTGTGTGTACTAAAGATTTATTGTTCCTCTGAATGGTAAATTTACCGCCAAAAGTTTGTGCCCTCTAACCGAAAATGCAGAACATATGTGCTATGATTCAAGCATTAATTTCGGAAATGAGGTGCTTATGCAATCCCTGCGTCCCCTTGAACAGAAAATCTTCAATGTCATCTGCGACTTCTGTGAGCGTAACAATGGCGCACCACCCACTCTGCGCGAGATACAGCAAGAACTTGGCTATGCCAGTCATACGCCGATTGCCTATCACGTTCATAACTTGATTGAAAAAGGCTATCTGGCCTATGTGTCGGATACACGTTTGCGGGTGGTAGGGGCCTTGTGGATGCCGCCGCAGCGGGCGCGCCCCTTTCGTAGGGCACGCTTGGGTGATGTCATTACGCTCGGCCAGCAGCTTTATCGCCAGATTCTGGTGCCGCTGGACGAGACCGGTTGACGGCAGCCAGATTGATGTCGCGTAGCTCGTCAGGGAAGAGGCCGTGCTTGAGGGCTTCGCTCAGAATGAGCAGTCGTTTCATCATAATGAGTGATTTCTTATCTTTGGACATCGTTCCTCCTGAATAATTAAATGGTGACCTCACCTTAGCAATCGTCAGAAGGTCGCTTCAACCAAATCGGTAAACTTACCACTGCGCAATTTCGCGGTATGATCGGGCATCGCTTAAAGAAGATGTAACTGGAGAGACACATCTATGTCACGCAAATCGAAGAAACCGGACCTGGTCAGAGGCTGGGCACTCTACTTACGTACCAGTGATGAAGAAGCACAGGCTCCAGAACGTTCACAGACCAGCCAGCGCCGCGTGATTATGGAACGGTTGGTTGATCCATCAGGTGTCCCGGTTATTGTCGAATATGCAGATACTTACTCAGGCCGGTCCACCGATCGCCGTAATTACAATCAACTGCTTGAGGATGCGCGACTGGGTAAATTCTCGCATGTCGGTATCGCCTTTGTAGATCGCTTTGGCCGCAATGATGTAGAGGGTATTCGTGCCTTCGATGAGTTGGTGAAGCTGGGTATCACCGCCCGCGTGGCAACCTATCCTAATCTGGACCCCGCTACCCCTGATGGACGCATGATTGTTGGGATGCTGTTCAGCATGGCCCGCTTTGAGTCAGATCGTATCGGGCAGCGTTCCAAAGAGGGTATGCACACCAAATTGCTGGAAGGTGGCTGGCCGTGGCGTGCGCCGGATGGTTATCTCAATAAAGAAATGAAATCCAATATGGGCAGCCATAGTGATAAGGTCAAGAATGCCCGCTATAAACGCTGGGTGGAAATCGATCCTGAGCAATCTCGTGTCTGGCGCTATGCCTGGGATATGCTGCTTGAAGATCAAATGACGTTTGAAGAGATGTGTGAGAAGTTGCATGCAAAGGGGTTTGTGCGCGGAAATGGACTGCCCTTTGTTTATACACGGGCCGATGGCAAGATCGTGCGGGCCACCAAGGTGCTCTCGCGCGCGTTTCATAACTGGTTTTATGCGGGCTGGGTTGCCATAGATAATGACTGGGCATCTATACCACCGAAGCAGGTCAGGGGTCAGTGGGAACCCATTGTCACCACTGAGGAATTTGAAGAAGGTCTGCGTATTCTTGAAGAGCGCAATGTCAAGAAAAATCACAAACGTAAACATTTTTATCTTTTGCAGTCGCTGGTTTATTTGAAGATGGAAAATGGCAAGTTCTGCAAGCTGTCATGCTCGACCTCCAATACACGCCGGCCCGGTGGCGGTACGGCTTACTATTGTATACCGAGTAGCAGCTATAACGTCCTGTGCCGTGTGGTCGATCAGCAAATTGCAGATTATATCGTCAGCATTCAAGTTGATGAACAGCACCTTCCAGACATCCGTCAAGCTTACATTGAAGAACTTGATCGCAAGCTCAAGCGACCAGTTATGTCTGAAGAAGCAGCACTGTCGGCGGCGCTTAAGGGCGTCAGCGATGAGGAAGCACGTGCTGCACGCTTGTATGCATCTGGCAAGATCACTGATGAAGTGTGGGATACATTGTGGCGTGAGTGGCGTGATCGGCGTTCTGCCATCAACAGTTCGTTGAAAGAATTAGATAAACGTTACTCGCTGCATGTAGCGAATCTGGACGCCGCACTCACCCTTATTGCAAAACTTGGTATACTTTATGGAAGACTTGACCAGCACGATCAACAAAAAGTGCTGCGACTTGTGGTCAATCGCGTCATGATTGATGCGACGGGTACCATCATCCGGATGGATCTGCGTCCACCGTTTACCTATCTTCATGCCTTACGTCATGGGGGAGAAAATGGTCGTGGTAACAGTGCTGATCAGGGGAAAACAAAAACAAGCAGTGCTGACACTGCTTACCTCACTAGGTGCCCCCGAAGAGACATACATCGAACAACTGTTGGCCTCACCAGAGAGTATAATCCACTTCACGAATGCCATTCAATACCCGCAGCGGGCTCCTTTGGAGAAGTTGTTGACCACAGTCACTTGACTTGTGGGTGAGACGGTGGCAGGTGGTGTCAAGTCACACCTGCCACCTCAACCGCTCCATGAGGAGCATTCTGCGTCCATAGCGTAACACGAAATCAAGCCAACACACTTTGGACAAGCGACATGAACCTCTGGAGCAGCAAACGTATTTTTGTACTTCTCTTACAAGGCGGTTCACACTATGTCACGGATATTCGTGATGACCAACCACAAAGGGGGGACAGGGAAAAGCACGTCCGCGACGAATGTAGCATTTGGCTTGACGCAGGTGCTGCGCCAGATTAATGCGCCTAAACAGCGGGTGCTGCTGATCGATACCGACAGCCAGAGCCATGCCACGCTGGTCACCACTGGACAGGCGGATTATGGTCGTGAGGAAAGCCTGTACACGGTCCTGATGGCGGAGCGGCAGGCAGCAGCCTCGGTGATGATGGACTGCATCACGGTCAGTCACTGGGATGACAACCTGCATGTGCTGCCTGCATCACCACTGCTGGAAGGTGCGGAACGGGAGTTGATCGGGGTACCCGGTGCGCCCTATCGACTGGCTCATCCGCTGCACCAGATCAGCCAGCATTATGCGGCGGTAGTCATTGACACCCGTCCCTCATTCTCGCTGATGACGGAAACCGCCCTGCTGGCCGCCACGGATGCCCTGATTCCCATCGAGCCACGCTACCTGGAATCGGTCGGTCTACAATCGGTCATCAACAAGATCAACGATATCCGCGAAGGCTGGCGGCATCAGGCCCTGCAAGTCAACGGCATCATCGTCACCAAGATGGACAAGCGAGTGCGGGGTCACGTTGAACTGCTGGAGAGCTTGCAAGAGCATCAGGTGCTGGGCCAACTCATCCGCGGAGTCATTCCCGTCAATGAGGCAGTCGCTTATGCCCATCTGAGCGTGTTTGAATACGATGCCCGCTGCGCAGCCAGTCAAGCCTATGCCGAGTTGGTTGGCGAACTCGGCAAGCAGATGTTTGCCAGGGCAGGTGCGTGATGACGAATAACAAGCGCAAGATCTATACCTCGCCCCTCGACAGCATTGGCCTGGACATGGATTTTCTGACTGCCGATCCAGCCGAACGCTTCGATGATGACAGTCTGAAAATCCATTATCTGTCCGCGCAGCTTATCCGACCGGATGCTGCCCAGCCACGCCGCGTACTTCCCGAACGCATCTACTGGGAGTTTCATGGTGAACGCCTGACACCCGCGCAGGCGCTGCGGGAGTTCATTCAGGATGTGCAGATCATCGCCCGCCAGAAGGGACGTCCCTTCAACACCATCATGGACTTGCTGCCCAATCCCGACAACGAAGAGGAAGAAACCGTCAACTTCACCCCAGAAGAGACACTGCTGCGCGACCTGATCAATCTGGCAGTGACCATCCGCGATGATGGGCAGGTCAATCCGCTGACGGTGGTGAACTGCTCGCAAGGCGTGACGCAGCTATTTCGTATTGAAACCGGTGAACGCCGCTACTGGGCGACCTGGCTGCTGATGGATTTCCTGCCCGGCTATCAGGGTGATGGTACGATCCCCTGCATCATTGTGCCTGCCAAACGCGCCTCTGTATTCCGGCAGGCGAAGGAAAACACCTCCCGCACCGAACTGAATGCTATCGCCATGGCCCGTCAAGCCGCGCTGCTGATTCTCGCCGTGCATGGCATCCATCCTCCCGATAACGGTCCAATTAACAATGATTTTTATCATCAGGCACCGGACCACGATCTGCGCGGCAAGCGTGAATTCACAGCAGACATTCTGGCCGCGATGGGTGGCATTAGCCGAACTCGTCTGAGTCGCTTTAAGGCATTAATTGGCTTATCAGATGAAGCGATTGAACTAGCAGATCGCCATGCCATTGAAGAAGGAAAGTTGCGGCATGTGTTACAACTTGATCCAATTCATCATGTTGAGGTAGTGCGGCAGATTGTTGACTTCAATTTGAATGTGCGACAAGTAAGTGAACTATGCAGCGATTCTGAGGACAAATCGGAACCACCAACCTACACTCCTCCACGTCATGCCATGAAATTCGCCAAGTCTATTTTACAGAACGATCCAGCAAATTTCAGAGAGTATGTTGACGCTTTGCTTCTTGAGGAGACCGATCCACAGGTGGTGAAGCTACGGTTGCAGAACTTTGTACGTTTGACTGAGGATTATCTGGATAGTCTTTAATTTGTTGCCACGTGGCAACAAATTTGAGGGAGGACATCATGAAACGAGTGCTGAAACCACCCTAAAAACAACACACTCGCCAGAGACTGACGGGGTGGGATGTACGTAATTCAATTTTGTTTGGCAGACATATTGTATTAACCAATGGTGCGGATTTGAAGTAGTCAAGCAGATCGCTCACAATAGGGTATGTCAACATCCAAAGGAGCGACCGGATGACTACCGAAGCTATTATCATCCATATTTTTTGCAGTGTCGATGATCGAATGAAAGATGTACGTAAGCACGGCAATGCGACGTTGTACCCAAGTGAAGTGGTCACGATTGGTATCCTGTTTGCCTTAAAAGGGGGACACTTTCGAGCGTTTTATCGGTGGTTGAAGCGGGATTATGATGCCTTGTTTGGTGGATTGCCCGACCGCACGCGCTTATTGCGGTTACTGAAGCACTATCAGGGCTATGGCGACCGTTTTTTGGATGATGTCAGCTTTTTTACCGTGGCGGACAGCTTTCCCATTGAGTTAATTTTTCCAATCCGCCACGGTCGCAGTGACCAGCAAGTCGGTCAAAAGAACCAAGACAAAGGTCGCTGGTCGATTGGCATTAAAGTGTACTGGATTCTCAATAATGGTGGGCGGGTCGTCGGCTGGCAGTGGTTGCCTATGAATGCGCATGTCCAGCACTTTAACGCTGAGATTGCCAAACTCGACCAGCAAAGCATTACCCTCACCGATCTGGGCTTTCGCGGTAAGGATGGCGTGCCGGATAATCTCAAATGGTGTGAAAAAGGCACCTGGCATGAGCGCATGATTATTGAAACAGCTTTTTCGATGTTAACCGTCGTGTGCCATATGAAGAAGATTTTTCATCGGGTCGCGGCTTACATCGAAGCGCGGCTGGCTTATACCATGACCATGTTCAATGTCTTGTTGGCGCTTTACCACCAGCGACAGCCTGATGAACCGCCACATAAAATGAGCATTGCTGAATTTTCGCTCTGAATCCGCACCATTGGTTAATAAAGTGGAGACCGTAGGCACGCGGTCTCTTTATTTCTAACCCAGGCCGATACGCCGTGTCAGAACATTGCGGGCTTCCCATAATTCAGGGAACAGCGGTGTTAACAGGGTCTTTTGCAGATATTCATGGGTAGTGCCACCCGTGCCCATGACCCCCGCGCCTATGGTCCGCTCCACCAGTTGAATGTGGCTGTGCCGCCATGCCAGCACACGATGATCCAGCGACGACATGGCATCCGCCAGCAGGTAGAGTTCGGCATGTTTGGAAGGATGTTCGTACAACGTGGCAATATCGGGTATCTCGCGGCGTTCAAGGGCATCCATGAACAAATCATACAGTGAAGGGTCATTCAATCGCTGGTGAACCCGCTCCCAGTGTTCGCTAGTGGCAAGCTGCTTTTTGGTCCAGTTGATGTGCTGCTCACCACGCAGACCCGCCAGAAACTCGATTTCACGAAATTGGTAGGACTGCATGCCAGAGCCGGGGGCCAGCAGTTCTCGGAAACGGTGGAATGCCATCGGGGGTAGAGTGTGCAGGTGTTCCACAGTCACGCGCAGGTTCTCGAAGATGCTGATAATTTGTTCAAGCAGCCGGGTTGCCTCCAATACGTTATCGTGCTGCAAAGCGTCACAGGCACGTTCCATATGATGCAGGGCCAGCTTGAACCACAATTCGTGGACCTGATGAACAATGATAAAATGCAGTTCATCGGGATGTTCGGACAGGGGCTTCTGGGCTGCCAGAAGAACATCCAACTGCAAGTAGTCTGCATAGTTGGTTCTGCTCAAGGGGATTCTCTCCGGTAATGAACATTTTTGTGTGGCGATTGATCACCACCATTCTACTTCTAAGCATACCGCTAGTAACCGCCCGATGGCTATACCGGCGTTATGGCGTGCCGGTGGCTTTGATGTCGGTGGGAGCTATCACTTTTGTGGGAGCCTTCATTGCGCAAACCATTTTGCTAACCCTGCTCCCTGCGGGATTGTTGAGTGTTCCGCTGGTAGGCGGCGTGGCAGTGGGGTTGATTGCCGGTTTCACTGAAATCGTCACCGTTTCTATCGGGTTTCAATATCTGGCAAAGTCCACCGTGACCCGACCACAGGGGGTTATGATTGGTGTTGGTCATGCGCTACTGCCAATGTTGTTTGTTGCGCTCACACTCACGCTAACTATGCTCGGTCAAATTAGTGAGGGGTCAATCGGTGATAGCGCAGATGCGGAGATTATCGCCGAACCCATTGTGAATCTGGCCCCGTTGGCAATGCATGTGTCGGTTAGCTGGCTGGTGCTGCAAACTTTCCTGCGCAATGAAGCAAAGTGGCTTTTTTACGGGATTGTTGCCGTCGCGTTAACGGTTGGAACCGAGGCATTTATCCGGGAGGCGGCCTACGAGCCGGAGCTTATTCTGGTCGGGTGGTGGATAGTAGCGGCTGTGGGATTTATGTTCATCCTCTCTGTCGTTAATGACCCATAGTATTATCAATTGAAAACTGGACTCTTGCCTGAGAATCGTTTACACTATGATGAAATTAATCAAACGATGATTTGATTATCACGAGGTAACTATGGTTCTCACGACTGAAGCTTTACGGCTTGGGGGATTTGACTTCTTCAAGCTGGAAGACCGGCTCAACGACGAGCAGCGTGCCCTGCGCGACCAGATTCGCGACTTTGTCCATAATGAGGTACACCCCAAAATCAACCCGTACTGGGAAAAGGCAGAATTCCCCTGGGAAATTGCCGAGGCAATGAAGACACTGCCTATCTGGGGTGGTGGCATCAAAGGTTATGGCTGCGCCGGGCTGGACACACTATCCGCCGGACTCGTAGCCTTTGAGATTGCTAAAGGCGATGGCTCCATTGGGACCTTCTACGGCGTACATTCCGGGCTGGCGATGGGCAGTATCGGGCGGCTCGGTTCGGAGGAGCAAAAACAACGCTGGCTGCCTTCAATGGCGAAACTGGAAAAAATTGGCGCTTTTGGCCTGACGGAGCCTGAACACGGTTCGGATGCCGTTGGTCTCGAAACGACTGCTCATCGCGATGGCGATTCCTATATCCTGAACGGGGCAAAACGCTGGATTGGTAACGCCAGCATCGCCGATATTCTGATTATCTGGGCACGAGACGATGACGGCGCGTTGGGCGGGTTCATCATTGAGAACCCCAATGAAACCGAAGGTGTCACCATCGAAAACATCTGGGGCAAGATCAGTAAGCGGGCGGTCCTGAATGCCGATATTACGTTGGAAAATGTCAAAGTGCCTGTTGAAAATCGTCTGGAAAAGGTCCGCTCCTTCCGGGACATAGCTTTAGTCCTCGAATTTGGTCGATATGGGGTGGGCTGGGAGGCTGCCGGGGTTGCCACCGCGCTCTATGAATTCGCCAGAGAATATGCCCTACAGCGCCATCAATTTGGCAAGCCGATTGCCAGCTTCCAGCTTATCCAGCAGAAAATCGTGGAAATGGCGACAGAAGTCTCGTTGATGCAGCTTATGTGCTACCGGGCAGCCGAGTTGCTATCGGAGGGGTATATAACGCCGGGACTGGTCTCGATGATGAAGTACAACAACGCCAAAAAAGGCCGCTATGTGGCTCAACTGGCCCGCGAGACACTTGGCGGCAACGGCATCCTGATTGAAAATCACATCGCACGTTTGATGCTCGATGCGGAGGTTATTTATACCTATGAAGGCACGAACGAGGTCAACATGCTCATTCTGGGACGTGAATTGACCGGGATCAATGCGATAATGGGCTAAAGTGTCAGGGGCGGGTGAGGTCATCGGCGAAGCTGATGGGCGAGGTCGCCCCCAGAATCACGTTCTCAGAAGCGACCTCAAGGACAATCCCTTACTGGCCTGAGTATTCCGCCGGAGCAAAAAAGACCAGAATGGTTAAATCTTCTTCTATATCATGAAAATGGTGCTCAATGTGCTTCGCAACATAGACAATGCTGCCCGCTGACACAGCCTGCACCTGATGTGCCAGCGAGATTTTGGCCCTGCCACTCACGATATAATACACTTCATCCTCGTTGTGGGGCTGCTGTGAATCCTCACCACCAGCGGGCAGCCGGTACAGGCCCATGCTCATGGATGGATAGCGCAAAAATTCCAGATACAACTTGCCGTGTTCATCATGTTGTCTGAGCAGGTCTTCAAGTTTGAAAGCATCCATAACCTATGCCCCCTGATACCACCGCCATTCCATTTCATCGGTGGTCAGTTTCAACTTCTCGTCACCAATCAAGCGCCGTACCACATACAATGACATGTCGATGCCTGCGGAAATCCCGCCGGATGTGATGATTTTACCCTCATCCACAAAACGCTGGTCTTCGATCACTGTCGTTTCCGGTGCAATCTGGCGGAACAAATCAAAGGCGTCATGATGGGTAGTGGCTTTTAACCCATCCAGCAAACCTGCTTTGCCGAGCAGCAAGGCTCCAGTGCAAACGGAAAGCAGGTTTGCTACCTTTTCCGACTGCATTGTTATCCAGTCCAGTACCGGCTGTTCTTTCAGCAGTGCTCGCGTGCCCCAGCCACCGGGAATCAGTAAAATGTCCGGCTGGGGGCAGTTCTCAATCGTATAATGCGGGTTAATGCTGAGTGATCCCCTGGCTTTCACCGGGCGATCACTCATGGCGACGGTATACGTATTGAATGGTGCAGGATTAATGACCTCTCCGGTCACGTTGAAAACTTCGAATGGCCCGGCAAAGTCCAGCACTTCAACATCATCGAAGATAAAGATAGCGACGTTTCGTTGGCTCATCTAGACATTTTCTCCTGCCAGTTTGGGTGGTGCAGCGAACTCCTCTTCGACCTTATCAGTTTCCTGCTTCTGGCGATGGGTGTTAATCATCGCCACTGCGCCGATAATCATCACCGCAGCAATAATCATGGATGCCGTCAGGGCTTCGTCACCAATGGTCCAGCCGAGCACAATGGCGATGACTGGATTAACGTAGGCATAGGTTGCAGCGCGGGCTGGCGAGACGTTCTGCAACAGCCAGATATAGGCCGTGAATGCGATTATTGAGCCGAAGATTATCAGATAGGCTACGGCAATAATCGAACTCAGGGAAATAGCCTCGATATCAAGCTTTGCATAATCCCCGGTCACAAGACTCATCAACACCAACCACACCCCACCTGCCAGCATTTCCATGCTGACCGATACCAGCGGCGACCCCTCCGGCAAGGGTGCTTCACGTGAATATAGTGACCCTATTGCCCACAGAACTGATGCTAGAATGAGAGCACCAGCACCCAACAGGTTAATGTCGGCGTCAGACGTCAGATTAGCTGGACCTACCAGAAATACCACGCCACTAAATCCAAGCAATAATCCACCCAGCACTTGTAATCCCGGCGTCCTCTGCTGGCGAATCGCGTCAAATACGACAATCCACAGCGGCACAGTCGTCACGAGAACTGCCGCCAGACCGGAGGCAATATACTGTTCGGACCACGTCACCATCCCATTGCCCCCCAACAGCAGCAGCCCGCCGATGACGATGGCGCTGCGCCAGTGGATACGAGTCGGCATCGCCATACCGCGCAAGCGTGTGTAGGCAAAGAGTACCCCTCCGGCAATGAGAAAACGAACACCCGCCATCAAAAACGGCGGTATCGTCTCAATGGCAAAGCGGATGCCCAGATAGGTGGACCCCCAGATGATGTAAACGGAAAGAAATGCCAGTACAATCATTGCGGTTGATGGAGTAGACTTATTCAAGGCTGACCTCTCCCAGAGGTAAATTGAAGGTTTCCTTCACAGTTTTGAGTGCGACTACTGTGCGAGTCGAGGTAACGGTTTCGATGGCACCAAGTCGCTCCTTGAGGAGTAGACCTAATGCTTTGGTATCCTTCACCCTGACTTTCAACAGATAACAATCTTCACCAGTGATGTGATGTACCTCCAGCACTTGTGGAATTTCAGCGAAATGGTGCCCGGCTTCCCACGACGCTATTGGTTCGTCAACATTCACAAAAATGAAGGCAATTAACCCCAGACCCATTGCATCACCATCTAGTCGTGCTTCATAATTCTGGATGTACCCGTTGGTTTCCAGTTTACGGATGCGTTCCAGGGTGGCGGATGGTGTTAAGCCAACTTGCCGGGCGATGTCCGCATTTGAGGTGCGGGCATCTTGCTGAAGAATATTCAGGATTTCAAGGTTAATTTCGTCTAACATTGTCCATTATTCATCATTTGCCGAACATTATTCATCATATTACGGCTCTTTCCGAATAATGTCAATAAACCAAAGTTTATAGATTTTGCTCTACATTGTCTATCACTTTCTTGCGCTTTTCTTTAAAAATTTCACTTCCAACAAGCCCCCGGTTGTGTTATAATGCGGAGGTGATAGAAAATGGCGACGTAGCCAAGTGGTAAGGCATGGCTCTGCAAAAGCCCTATTCGCCGGTTCGATTCCGGCCGTCGCCTCATCTTGAAACTCGCTGGGACAAGAGCGAGTTTTTTTGACGACATTGTTATAGGGATTTGCCTTCCTGAATTAAGGTGGGTAAATCTATTTTGTGTTTTGGAAAGGCTTTTATGACACAAGAAAAAGTTCGTGTGATCCCTATCGGAGGTTTAGGGGAGATCGGGAAAAATATGATGGTTATGGAGTACGAAAATCAAGCCATCATTATCGACACTGGCATTATGTTTCCTGAAAATGATATGCTCGGCATCGATTACATTATCCCCGATTATAATTACCTCACCGACCAGAAAGACCGCCTGAAAATCCTCGCAATTCTTATCACCCACGGCCATGAAGACCATACAGGAGCCATCGCACATGTCGTGAGTGATTTTAACGCGCCGATTTATGCGACCAAACTAACCGCAGGTCTGCTCAAAGTCAAGTTGAAGAATGCCGCATTGCGCGGCTACGACCTGAATATCTTTGAAGCGGGCGATACATTGAAATTTGGCCCGTTTGCTGTGGAAAGTTTCCACGTTTGCCATAGTATCCCGGACTGCGTTGGGTTTGGTATCCGCACGCCGGTCGGGTTGTTTGTGCATTCCGGCGACTACAAGTTCGACCAGACACCCGTTGATGGTTGGCCGACGGATTTTGCCAAAATCGCCACTCTGTCCAATGAAGGTGTGCTGGCTCTCTTCGCCGACAGCACCAATGCTGATAAACCGGGCTGGACTCCGAGTGAATCGGTGATTGATGATGCCTTTGACCGGGTGTTTCAGGATGCCAATGGACGTATCATCATCGCTACCTTTGCCTCACTGATTTCGCGCATTCAGCAAGTGGCGAATGCCGCGCAATTTTACGGGCGCAAGCTGGCGGTAACTGGATATTCGATGCTGGAAAATATCAAAATGGCCCGTAAACTGGGCTATCTGGATATTCCGAGCGAGCAGCTTATCAGCATTGAAGAAGCCAATAACCTGCCGGGAGAAGAAGTGGTGATTATGTGTACCGGAGCGCAGGGGGAACCATCCGCTGTTTTGAGCCGCCTGGCAACAGGCAGCCACCGCCAGCTTGACATTCGTCCCGGCGACACCGTTGTGATGTCGGCACATGCCATTCCCGGTAATGAGGAAAGCGTGTATCGCATCATGAATCGCTTGATGCAGCGCGGCGCACACGTTATCTATGATGGTAAAGAAAAGGTGCATGTATCGGGTCATGCCAACCAGGAAGAGATGAAACTGCTTATCAATCTGGTGCGCCCGAAGTTCTTTGTGCCTGTTCATGGTGAACTGCGTCACCTGCACGGTCATGCCGAACTGGCCCATGGCATCGGTTTTCCTGAAGAGAACATCGCCGTTGTCGAGAATGGTACCATTATTGAGTTCACTAAAGACACGATGGAAGTTGGTGAGCGTGTACCGGGTGGTTATGTCTATGTTGATGGGGCAGGCATTGGCGATATAGGCCCGGCGGTTCTGCGTGACCGCGAAGCGCTGGCCCGCGATGGGTTTGTGGTCGTCATCGCTACCGTTGATTCGAAGCATCAACTCACCGAAGATGTACGGATTATCTCGCGCGGGTTCGTGTATCTGCGCAGTGCCGATGCCCTGTTCGAAAAGACACGCAAAGTCGTTGAAGATGCCTTACGCCGTTCTAACGGAAACAAATCACAGGCCGTTCAGGATGCTGTCAGTAAACATCTCTACAATGAAACCAAGCGTCGTCCAATGGTATTTACTCACATCCACTACTGTTAGCGATTGCTTATGCACTATGCACTGATTGGCTTTGCCACCAAAGATGTTGTACCAGATGGATTTTTATGGGGTGGCACAGTCACCTACGCCGGGCGGGTTGTCTCCAAGCTGGATATTCCCGTCCAGATCATCACCTGTATGGAGTCAGACGATAGTTTGCTGGCTCTGGAGCCGCGCATCCAGTGGCACATTCTGACCTGCAACGCGACCACCACTTTCGATAACCAGTATGATGAAAACGGCAAACGTACCCAGTATCTGCTGGCCCGTGCGGAGGATATTCCCGCCGCTGCGATCCTCAATCTCAACCCACCCCCCGATATTTTGCATATCGCGCCACTGGCACGTGAAGTTGATACCATGTCTTTGCACGATACCGTGCCGCAAACGTGGGACACCTGGTTAGTTGCTACGCCGCAGGGCTGGATGCGCCGGGTTGATGAAAATAGCCTTGTGCACAAAGTCGATTGGGAACGTGCTGACGAGGCCCTGCCCTACCTGGAGGCCATTGTCTACAGCACCGAGGATGTTGACGGCAAAGATCACCTCGCGCCTGAATATGCCAGTTATGGCACGACTGTGCTTTATACACGCGGGGAATTGGGTTCTATTCTATACACCAATGGCGAAAAGGTCATTATCAACGCTGCCCCGACCCATGTGGTGGATCCAACCGGGGCCGGGGATGTAATTGCGGCGGCCTTCTTCATCCGCTACCGTGAGACAGGCGATCCGTTGGACGCGGCGATTTTTGGCACGGCGGCGGCATCGATCAGCATCGAGAGTCGGGGAACGCTTGGCCTGCCAGACCGTGAGGCTATCGAAGCGCGTCTCGCCATCTGGGATGAAAAGGACCGCATTGGAAAGTAAAGAGCAGACCGCAGCCTGCTCTTTTTCGTTTATTCTTCACCTTCTTCGGTTTCGGATGGTGTTTCTACCTCGATTTTCCCTTTTGGCACGAAAACCTTCAAAATGTTGTGCTTGAGTTTGGCTTTAGTGCCTGTGCCATCGAAGGGCTGGGGGAGTTTCACCGTACGTCTGAATTCACCAAAGCGACGTTCACGTTTGATATAGGCTTCATCGGGGATTTCGGGATCGGGGTCTGTCTCGCCTGAAATGGTCAGCATGTCGCCGTTGATCGCGACGTCGAGTGTTTCTGGTTTTACCTGATACAGCGGCCCGGCGACCAGAACAATATGCTCTTCGGTTTGATAAATATCTACCGGAATGCTGTAGCTGGTGCCCTTGGCGTAATTAACAGCGTCTTCAAAAACGCGGGTTAGTCCTTCGCTAACTTTCTTCACTTCTTTCATAGGGTCGAAGTTGCTCATACCTTATTTTCTCCTGCTTTCTACTCACTCTATAACCATTACTACGTCCTGTCGGGCTAAAAAGTTTCGCTGTATATGACGTATACATTCGTGTCGCGCAGGTTGCCCTGCGGGTCTCGCCCATCCCAATGGCGGGTTCCTTCATACACAAATCCGGTCCGCTCAGCAACGGCGGCACTGGCGTGATTGCGTACATCACAGTGAATTTCAAGACGTCTGGCTTTAAGCGACTTAATTGCGAAAGTGCACAGCCCTTTGACAGCCTCGGTCGTGTAACCTTGCCCCCGGTGTCGTACGCTGCTCCAATAGCCAATCTCAAAACTCGGCACCGACCAGTCAAGGGGATGCAGGCCGACCGTGCCGACAAATTCGCCATCGCTTTTGCGGAACATGTAGAAATTCATGACTTCACGCTTCAAAAAGCGAACCAGCAACTCACGCAAGATACGTTCGGATTCCTGAACGGTGGGTTTCTCGTGTGCCCAGTTCATCCATTGATGGAGGCTATCAAACGAGGCGATAACTGCCTTGTTGACAATCGGTCCATAACCCGCCTGTGGTGCAGACATCAACAACCGCTCGGTTTCAAGCTGCTGCGGAATATCAATCATGAGCGGGTCAATATTGTCGGACATCATTCTTCCATTACAGTGATATACGCTGCCGGAACGGCATCGGCCAGCCACACATGCTCATTACCCTGATAAAACGTCACGCCGTCATCATGGGCGCGTTTGGCCGCTATTTCCAGCACAACGATGGCCTCCGAGCGACGTCTGGCGACTTTGACAGCCGTTTCGCGGTCCAGCGACATGTGGACAAACTGGCGCGACATCGGCTTCAGTCCATGCTTCATGATAACATCCAGCACTTCGTCGTTCGTACCGTGTAGAAGGACCAGCGGTGGTTCGGCTGGTGTTTTTTTGATGCTGTTGGTGGATGAATGACCGTACAGGGCACGAATGCGCCCGTCTTTGATTTCGTAGCGCTGCTTATCGGCAGTTGCAATCATCGTGTGCAGGTCGTCTACCGTCAGCGCACGAAAGGCTTTGCGCTCTTCGCGAAGAACCGTCACCAACACATCAATATCCACCCAACCTTCTTCATCAAGCTCCAGTTCAAAAATCCAGGGATTATGGCGAAGGGCAAAGGCAACGGTTTTGCTGAGTCGATTGTAATCCATGATTGGTCAATCCTGCATGAAGTAAATGTCGTGTTCGGGCAGATAACGCCCAACATCCACCATTAAACCAGATGATGCGCTATACAGCAATCATATTGATGAGCATGGCAAAAAAACGGACGACACGCTGGCCGTCCGCTGGGATTTTCGAAGACATTTGCCCACATCCGGTTTTAATCCTCCGCCCAACCTTGTTTCGTCTCTTCGACCAACTGGTCAACCACTGCGAAAAGAGCTTCGCGCGGCTCCGCACCCTGATTGATGGCCCGGCGGTATGTGGCAATCTGGCGGTCGGCACTCGTACCGTTCTCAATGATCTGGTAGATGTACTCCACATCTTTACGTGTACCCAGCTCATCCAGCACGTCATCAACGATTTCAATGAGTTCGCGGGCTAAAAATCGCATGGGAACCTCTTCACTGATGCCAAAGTCTATCAGTTGGCCGTCGATGCCATAGCGCACCGCCCGCCACTTGTTCTCTTCAATGTAGTAGTTCGGGTAGATGCGCCAGCTCTGGTTTGAATTGCGCAGTTTGATGAGTTTGGCGACCAGTGACTGCACAAAGGCGGCAATACAAATCGTCTCATCAATGGTGGTGCATATGTCCGATACTCGTATTTCCAGTGTGCCGAGATTGGGATGGGGGCGAGCATCCCACCAGATTTTCGTAGGGTCTTTTGATCCGGTAAATCCCGTAGGCTTGCCGGACCCGGCGGGTCCCAATGCCCCAACGGTTGCCATCATATCTACATAACGGTCGTAGTCGTTGAAACTACCGAAAATGGGAGGAATGCCGGTGCGCGGCAAATTCTCGAAGACGAGACTACGATAGCTTTTCATGCCCGTATCACGCCCGTGCCAGAATGGGGAAGAGGTGGACAGCGCGAGAATATGGGGCAAGAAATAGCGGATCTGATTCAAGATATCAATAGTCGTCTCAAGGGCCACTTTGTCTTTGCCAAAGCCAATATGAACATGCATCCCGAAAATCAATAAACGTCGTGCTGCGTCCTGCATAGTCGATTGCAAGTCGTCATAACGCTGGCCTTCTGAGAAACGTTGGTCTTGCCAGCGCGAAAACGGATGGGTACCTGCCGCCGCAATCACGCGATTGTGTTCCTGAGCCACATCAAAGACGATTCTGCGTAATCGTTTGATTTCTTGCCGTGCTTCATCAATATTTCGACAGATTTGACTCCCGACTTCAATCTGGGACTGCATGAATTCCTGCTTGAGCTGATCGCCCAACACAACCCTCCCGGAATTCATGAACTCCTGCACATACGAGGTAAGCTCGCGTGTTTCGGGGTCAATAATTTGATATTCTTCCTCAATACCAATGGTCAGGGGGATATTAATCATGACATGGCTCCGTAGCCGGTAACAATATTGGCTTGATTATCGGCAAAATTCTGCAAATGAGCAAATAGTCAGTTTGCCCAATTACAGCATAGAGTTATAGAAGGGCATCACTATGATCATTGCCAGGAACAGTATAAACGTCGCAATACCGATAATGGTGCGCGGCCAGCCCAGCGGCGTGATGTCGTCATGGGGCGGTGGATGCAGTAATCCGGTAAAGAAGGCTAACACAGGCCAGATGAACCAGCCGATCCACCCGGTAAGCCCCATCAGCACCAGTGAGACGGCAGTCATAATGGCAAGCGGCCAGGCCAGCCGCCGCCCGAAGAGGGCAAAGGCAATATGCCCGCCATCGAACTGCCCCAGCGGCAGAAGATTCAATGTGGTGAGGACGATGCCGAACCATCCCGCCAGAGCTTCGGGATGGCGATAGAAAATAATCCGGTCGAGGCTGTCAGTGTTCTCAATGTCAGTGGTAGCGGTGGCGATGTAATCGAGCAGGGGAGGCACACTTACCCGGTTTACCGGGTTGATGTCGTCGTTCAGCCATACCCTGGGCAGGCCGTTCGACTCAGGTTGGTGTAGACCCCAAGCAAAAACAGCGATTGCCACCACCAGTCCAGCTAGAGGGCCAGCAATGCCCACATCAAACAGAATCTTGCGATTGCGGAAGGTGTCCTTGATGAAAATCACCGCGCCCAGTGTGCCCAGTGTCCCGAAAAGTGGAAGTGGGATAAAAAAGGGCAATGTAACCTTGATGCCGTGCAGACGAGCGGCAACGTAGTGACCCATCTCGTGCACACCCAGGATTAGCAGCAGCGGAAACGCAAAGCGCCGCCCTTCACGATAAATCTCCAGCAACAGCAGGCGATCTTGCAAGTCAATGGCGGTGCGGATAGACGCAAAGTCATACCCGGCAAGCAGCGATCCGGCCAGTGTTGTGGTTACGATGGTAACCAGCAGCAAGAGCAGATGGATCCACCACGGCGCGGTGATGTTTCGCGCCACTAGTACACCATCCACCAGAACCACTTCATCCTGTTTGCTGATACGCTGCATGTAAACCGTATAGTGTTGTGGTCTTGCTAAGGCAGCGAGTTCGTCATAAATCTGAGTAGCCTTGCCGTGCAGCTTACCACGAAAGGATGTCCCGGAGCCGAAACGAGTGTCCACCGGGGAATGCTCTTCCACATCCATGTATTGTTGAAGAAAAGTGTGAAACTTTTCAACAAAGGGAGGAAGAGACGTTTCATCGAGTAGGGTTGGTATCAAAGTGGGTGGCTCAAGAGGCTGTTCTGGTGAATAGGGATCGCTGGATTCCGGTAAACTCATTTACGTGTCCTGACATATTTGACAAAAACCCTGTACCGTTCTGGACAAAGTGTGTTTTTGATTTAGAATTTAGGGAAATATAGTTTTCCCCAAAGAAAGCAACTATACCATGCACATACTATATGTTGAAGATAACCTTATCAATTTGGCCCTGATGGAACGTGTGACAAACACCCGTGGTTATAAAATCACGTCGTGTACGACCGCTGAGGATGCAGTTGATGTGCTTGAACAGAAGCCGGTTGATCTTATTATCACCGATATTCGTCTCGCCGGGTCAATGGATGGCATCGCATTCACACGACTGCTGCGCGACAATGGTATCGAGTGCCCCATTCTTGTTACAACCGCGTATGAGGCCATGTACAGCCGCAATGATGCGATTGAAGCTGGCTGTAATGAGTTTCTGACCAAGCCGCTGAGCGTCCGCAAAATCCTGAGTGTTCTGGCTCACTACGAGAATAACGTCTAGTAATTTAACTCAGCAGACCACCAAATTGTTCAATACGCGCTATGTGAGATGAAGAATAAATCCCCTCTGTCGCTGGCGCGAAATCTCCCCAAACATGGTTGGCGAGGATACAGTTTTCCAAAAGCCGCTGATAGCGCCATAAAATCCGGTGTTTTCACACAGGACGCCCAACGGCACCTCCTGTGAACCTGCACATTTCCATGCGCCCATAATATAACCCCTAAAATTTCGGATTTTTATTAAAAGCGGGCCTGATATATGATTGGGGTGGGTTCGTTTCGTAAAGAAAAATAATGAAAACCATTCACCAACAACCAACTAATCTTGTTCTCGGTGTTTTAACCAGCGGGCATTTGCATAACCTGACTGTTCTACAGGCAGAGGGGGTAAATGCCGGGTGCTGGTCGTTTGAATTCCAGATCATCGGGGAAAGCCACCGGATTATCGTGCGGCGTGATAATCTTGTGGTGCTGCAAGAGATTCTGGCCTGTGTGCCGCTGGTTGCCGCTGATTGCCATCATTTCAAGCGATTTACAAGACTGGGCGTACATTCATTCCGGCAGGATTCATACGGGGTTGACATTTGGTTTTCTGAAGAACCCGTGCCATTATTAGAAGGGGCAAATCTGGAAGTGTGGTTTCCAGCCGTCTATCACCAGCAGCCGGTGACACAGATCAAATGGGATGTGCTGCCGAATGGGATTCGCTGGTGGACGCTGCATTTGTATCCCCTTCAAACCGGAACAATAACCGTTTTATCTTCTTCCCACCTGCAAACAAAGGACGGTGATTTGTGGACGTAGTATTAAATTCATTACTTTACGCGACGGTGGCAACCATGCTTTCACAGGTGATTGCAATTGGGGCCATGCGCTGGCTGGGCCTGTCGCCCACCAAACTGGCCCACCAGATTGAAGATGTGCAGAATGTTGCTGTGGGCGCGGGTTTCTTTGTTATTTCTTTGATCACATCCATTTTTATTGCGGTGCTGGCTGCCGCACCCGAAGAAGCGGAGAGTGTTTTGGCGTCATGGGGTTGGATATTTGGCGGACTGGCGCTGGCCCTTCTCTATACAGGGTTTTCTTTCGCAGTGGCGCACCGCATGATGGCTCGTCTGGAAGGCGAAAATGTTTACACATGGATTCGCCGGGAGCTGGTTGATGAACAAAATGCGTCGCTAGCGTTCTTTCTGGGCGGCTTGATGAGCGCCGCGTTTTTCTCGGTTTTGGGGCAGATTATTTAGGGTTGTAATCCACCTGTCCGATGTTGCGGCTGGGGTCTGGAATGGATCGGGTGAACAGTCAACATTAGGTATCGTAGGGAGGACGGGATATATCTCGTCCGCTGGCGCTAAGAAACTATTAATTGGTGTAAAAACGGCTCTACTCCTCTTCTTCATCGGTCGGGCAGTCATCCAGATCATCAACAACTGTGAAGCGCACCTCACGGCTGACGGCTAAACCACGCCACGCAGCCTGCGGGATAAGATAGGTGCCATCGCGCTGCTGGGTGAGGCCGTCTTTGTCGTTGCTGTAGCCCACTGTCAGCCAGTATTCCCCGGCGGGTAATCCAAAAACGGTTGTGCCAAAGTCTATACCCGAATTGGCTCCCATACCGCGTAGTTCCAGCCCGATGTCCTCAACGTCCCAAGCGAAAACGTCATCGGTATCCAACAGCACGAAATCCAGTGTACTGACCGGCTCATTTGGGGGAAAATCTGGTCCAAGCGGACTGTTGTTGATGCTGAACAGGCGCTGTCCATTGACGTACAAATAAAAAGGAGCTTCATTAAAGTTGCGTACGGTCACTCGCGCCGGAATTTCATTATCAGACAGGTAGCATTCTTCTGTGAGTTCAATGCGTATCAGGAAGTTAGGATCGGTTTGCTGCTGGCGCAGGACGTCGTTATTGGAGGTGGGTGTTGGCCCGGCAGGTCCAGACGCTTCTTCCGTTGGCTCATCGGTTTCTGCGGGCGGAGTGTCAGTTGGTGACCCTTCGGCGACTACCGTCTCTGATGCAACGGCTTCCGCTGGTTCGTCCTCAGTTGGCATTTGCTCGGTTTCGGCAGGGACATCTGTCGCCTCAACAGTTGGTTCCTCGGTTGGCTCCTCAGTCGGCTCGACCGCGACGGCAGTTGGCTCAAATGTCAGCGCATCCAGATCGACGGTTGGCACGGGCGACGCATTCACACGCGGGCGCGGCGTGGGCGAGAGCACCCGGTAGGTGACGGAACCATCATCGGCACAGGCCGCTAAAGTCAAGATAAGTACAAACCCGGCAAAAACAAAACGTTTATTCATGCATTCCCATCACATCGCAAATTTATTCAACGCAAAATGTGAAATCAGAAACACTTCTATCTCCCCCTTTGTCCTAATCCCCCTCCGGTCCTGGCGGGTTAGGGTGGGGACTTTCAAGCATTGACACGGTACAAATTCCCTCGTCGCAGTCCATCAAATCCACATTTTGCTTTATATTGCCCGCCAGTATAACGCGACAACACGGGTCTGTGTAGCGGCGATGTTGCAGCGGTGGGCAATAGTTGCCTATACATCATAACAAGAAAACGTTATTGCGACTCCAGCATCAATTTTGCGGCGCGGCGACCGATTTCAACGGCGTAGTTCGTGCCGCGATCCCAGGGATAGACCTGACTCATGCTGGCCCAATAGAGGCCATCCACCGGGGTCTTGATGTCCGGGATGTTCGCGGAGTGATTGAGGGTGGGCAGGGGCTGGGCATAGGGGGCGCGGACGACCCAGTGCTTGATAATCCAGTCTTTCTTGAACTTCGGGTTAAATTTGGGCAGGGTCGCCATGAAACGCTCCGCCAGTTCATCGACATCTATCTGGAAATACTCGTGGTCAGTGGGCACATAATCGCCCATATAGACCAGATGATTGCCGCCGTAATGTTTAGGCTCCATGTAGTTGGTGTGTTCAACGAAGGCAACGTAGGGAAATTCGTTTTCGGACTTGTCGGGGCTGTTGGCGGGCAGGTTGAGCCAGTAGGTTCCATCTTCGAGCATCTGCTCCTTGAGGGCGACGATCACCACCACTGCCCCGGTATGGCGCAGATTTTCCAGTTTTTCGGCGTACTCGCCGTTGATTTGCGGGGCCAGTTTGCGCAGGAGATGGGGCGATGTCGTGCTCAGGACCATGTCATATTCAACTTTATCGCCGTCGATAATTTGCAGCGAAATTTTGCCGTTTTCCTCTTTGCGAATGCCGCCGATGCCAGTGTGGAGGTAGATGGTGGCCCCGCGTTTCGTCGCAGCGTTAGCCAGCACGTCCATGAACGCTTGAAAGCCACCGCGAAATGTTCCCAGACGCGGCGTCCGGCTGTAGACTCGCGCCCAGAACCACGCCATGTTGACTTCTTCATAAAACTTGCCGAACTTGCCAATGAGCAGCGGTTTCCAGATTTTGTTGTAGACCGTTTTGCCCATGTATTTTTCGAGCCATTCATGGGCTGTGTATTTTTCGAGGCGTCGCCACTGGCGGGTGACGCGCAGAAAGGCCATCACCGCTCCGAAACGGAAGCGGGCTGTAATGGGCACGGTAGGCAGCAGCAGAGCCGATTTTGCCGAGTCTAGTTGGTAGATGTTGCCGTTGTCCCAGATGGACGTTTTGGGACGCGGGAAGAGGATCCTATGGCTTACCTTGAGTTCCTCGGCCAGCGCCAGCAGGTCTTTATCCGAGGCAAACCAGTGATGGTAGAATTTTTCGAGTGTCCAGTCCCAATCAGGGTCTTTGAAACCTGCTGCCAATCCGCCGACTTTATCGCCCACTTCGTAGACGGTTACGTTATGCCCGCTGCCAGCAAGATCATAGGCGGCAGAAAGCCCCGCTACACCGGCTCCAATGATTGCGATGTCTGCCATTAGATGGCTGCCTCACTTTCCAGTAAATGTTCAGGGAGTTGTTCGTCGGCAACATCCTGGGCTGCCTGAATATCGCGCCAGCCAAAGCCGAATTTGACGAGATAGATAAATCCAGAAACGGTCATGGGCAGCCACAGGGTCGCGTGCATGATAATAGCATAACTGCCAGCTTGCAAGCGGTCTACACCGAATGTGGTGAGCGTCAGGATAGCGACGGCATGAAATGTGCCAATGTACCCGGCGGTTGAAGGCAGGATGGTGCTCAGATTGCCGAAACCGACCACCAACAGCAGGACAAAAAAGCTGACCTCGAAATCGAACGCCTGCATGACGATATAGTAAGTGCTGGATTCCAGTGTCCAGCTCAGGAAGGATGTCAGAATCGTCAACACGAGGGCGCGTCCACTGCGCAAGGCACTCAGGCCGGACATCAATTCAGCCACGATTTCGAGCAGCCTGGGGCGGAGTCCACCGGGGGCAAATTTGTTAATCAACCATGTATAGATGGCAGTGGCGGTTGCAGGGTTGGCGACCAGTACAAAAAAGATCAACAGCGCCCCGAAGAATAAAGGGGTGGTCACATAAATGACGGTTTGTAGGGCTGGTTCTTCAAAGTCGATGAAAAACAGTGCCGTAAAGATAAAGGTCAGCATCGTCAGGCCATCAAACACACGTTCAACAAAGATAGTGGATAATGTGGGTGCGATGTTGACATTTTCACGCTTCTTAAGGACGTAGGCCCGTAGGATCTCGCCGAGGCGGAATGGCAGCAAATTGTTTGCCATATAGCCAATTAGCACGACCGGATAGAGGCGATTGGGGTGAACATCCTTGATGGGGCGAAAGAGATACCACCAGCGCCATGTCAGCACATAAATGGCGAGAAAGTAGACCGGGAATGCCAACAGCACCCATATGAGGTTGATGCCCGTCAGTACATCCCGGATTTCATCGAGGGCCAGCCCTCGAAAACCCAGCCACAGAAAGATTAGGCTGGAAAGAAAGCCCAGAATCAGGCTAATGCGTTGCTTCACGTTCAATCCTTGATGCGGGTTATCATCGGCGGCTATTGTAATGGAACTCATTTTCTTTATCTACACGCTTTATCTGCTAATTTACTCATGTCAGGTGTACAATATCTGTCGTTTTTAACCTGTGACTGGTGCTGTTAGATGATTGATCCGTACTACATTCGCCCGCTGACCGAATGGGATATTCCAAAGCTGATTGACATTCGCCCCGGTTTCAAGACGAACGTCATCTTACAGGTGCAGCGTCTCGGCGAAGGTTACACAGGAGGATGGCAACTGGTTGAAGTCGAGATAGACCCGCCGTATGAAAAAGGGCATGGCTATGACTTTGATGCGACGGAACGGGAAAGTATTCGAGGGCGATTCGCGCAGGATAATACGCTGCTGGAAGTGGTTGTGGAGCGTGACTCGGAGCGTGTCGTCGGTATCGTTGATGTTGAAGAGCGCGAGTGGAATTCGACGGCGTGGGTGTGGAACCTGATGCTTGATGAAGACGTGCGCAGCAGGGGGTTGGGTAATCGACTGGTACAGCGCACCATGGCATGGGCGAAAAAACGGGGGCTGCGGGCAGTGATGCTGGAAACGCAAACCAATAATGTGCCCGCCTGTCGTTTTTATGCCAGAATGGGATTCCAACTTGTGGGCATCAATGAGGTGCTGTACACGAATGATGACTTGCAAAATAATGAGGTAGCCATTTTCTGGAGCTTGCCGGTACGATGACTGATTATGCGATTGAAGCGACCCGTGCGCTTTCACAGCGGGCCAGACAGGACCTTGAACGTTACCGTTTTCGCCAGTTTGATGAAGCCCTCGACATGCTGCGCGAAGGTTGCCTGACGGAAGACGAATTGCAGCGGGCGGCGAAAATGATTGCTAAATTTGAGGGGCGACCGTTTACGGTGGACAAGGGGTTTAAATATTGATGTGCGCAAGATGGGCTGAAAAGTAGACGAGATAATGCGTTTTAAGAAAATTGCACAGGTTATGGGTAAACCGGGATCGGGTATACCCGACCCCTCCGCTGGGTGGTCTTTCGGAGGGGCGCGGTACACCGCGTCCCATATCAACAAAATCATACAATCTGTATTTATTGGAGAACAAAATGCATTTTCAAGAAGTACAATATGCGCACGAAAACTGGGTGGCAAGGCTCGTCATGCTTGTCACATTTCCGGGCTGGCTATTCGCAATATACGGCTTCATCCAGCAGATTTTTCTGGGGGAAACCTTTGGCGATAATCCGTCATCCGACAGTGAGTTGATATTCTTTACTGCCCTATCCACCGTAATTTTTCTGGGTGTACTTGTCCTGCTGGTTTTTTCGAGGCTTGAAACGCAGGTCCTTGAAGAAGGCATCGGGGTGTCTTATCTGCCATTTTTAAAACGGCGTGTTTATCACTGGGACGAGATTCAGTCCGCCGAGGTCAAGCAGTATAACCCGATTCGCGACTATGGCGGCTGGGGCTGGCGGCGTGGCTGGGGAAAAAAGGGCTGGGTGTATAACGTCAGTGGGAATAAAGGGCTGCAACTGGTATTCAAAGACGGGCGGCGCATCCTGATTGGCACACAGCGCCCTGACGAACTGGAGCAGGCGATTTTGATGGCACGGCCACGACGATAAAAGCTCAATCCTCACTATCGAAAATGTCGAGCCATTCATTGACTTCTTCTCTGGATAAACGTGGTTCCGTTTTCGTTTCAGGAACGTAGTTCTCCAACTGAGCCTTCTCGGCAAGGTCCTGCATACTCTCCAATTTCTCCGCAAACCGCTCGGCCCGCATGACTTTCATTCCCTTGCGTTTGGCAGTGCTGCCGATGGCATGATCCGAACTCACCACCATCCACGACCCGGCGTTGGTGATGTTTTTGATGAGCATCCGCATCGCATTATCCGCGCTGGATTCTACCGATGCAAAATAAACCTTCACACGGGTGGTGGACAGGCTGGACATACCGCTTGGTATACCCCCGTCAAACACAACGTGAAATTTTGTGCCAAGTTGGGCAGAATAACTCCGCAGCAGGAGGACCAATTTCGCTTCATCGTGGGGATCGTCCAGTTGGAGTGAAGTCATCTGGCCGATGACGTTGTGACCATCAATAAGATAAGGCATGATTGAATTGTGTTGAATCGCTTTTTTAGCAGTTTATATTAGTGTAGCCTACCTTGCCCACAAGTGTCGAGATGGTGTTAAACTAGTAGGGCGAAACAGGAGAGTACATGCCACTCATTAACAACCGTTACGATCTGCAAGATATGCTGGGCGCAGGCGGGATGGGCGAGGTTTTCCGTGCCCGTGATATTTTGACCGGGGAAACCGTTGCGTTGAAACGAGTCACCACCGACCCCGAACGATTGATGCATGGCTCACGTAGCAATGATATTGAAGCACAGGTTGCGCTGGCTCAGGAGTTTCAGACGCTAGCAAGTTTGCGCCACCCGAATATCATCAGCGTGCTGGATTACGGCTTTGACGTGGCTGGCTCACCTTATCTAACGATGCCCCTTATCCACAACGCACGGAAAATCACGACCGCCAGCCGCCATTTGCCGACCGATGGTCGTGTAAAGCTTATTATCGACATGCTGCAAGCAGTCGCCTATCTACACCGGCGGGGCATTTTGCATCGTGATTTGAAACCCGGCAACGTTCTCGTCACGCCAGATAACGACGTCAAAGTTCTGGATTTTGGGCTGGCGGTACATCGGGATGCGGTTGAAGAAAGCGGCGGCACGCTGTTTTATATGGCCCCGGAAGTCATTACCGGGAGCCATGCGTCCGAGGCCAGTGATCTTTATTCGGTGGGTGTGATCGCGTTTGAAGTGCTCACGGGTGAACTGCCTTTCAACAGCGAGTCGATGAATGTGTTTTTACGCGAGTTGTTTGCAAAAAATCCCGACCTGAGCTTGATTTTACAGGACACACTTCCCGCTGCGTCATTGGAAGACCTGCCAACGATAACGCTGGATCAGGCCGTCGCGGCTATTGATTCACAGGTTCTATTGACACCGGGGCAGCCCATGCTGGCAGCGGCCATCGGCAAAATGCTCGCCAAATTTCCCGACCAGCGTTATCGGGACGCCACATCGGTCATCCGCGACTTATCACGGGCCATCCAGCAGCCAGTTCCAGAGGAAACAGCCGCTATACGTGACAGTTATTTACAGGCGGCGACCTTCGTAGGGCGGCAGGTAGAAAAACAAAAACTGCAAACAGCGATACACCATGTGATGGACAAACAGGGCAGCCTGTGGCTCATCGGTGGTGAGAGCGGTGTGGGCAAATCACGGCTGGTCAACGAGGTGCGAACCCATGCCCTTGTGCTGGGGGCGCAGGTGGTGCGTGGTCAGGAAGTGGAAAATGCCAGTCTGGCCTTTCAGGTATGGCGGGATGTCCTGCCAACTCTGATATTGAACGCGACGATTGAAGACCAGACGGCTTCCGTGCTCAAGGAACTTGTGCCGACCATTGAACAACTCGTGAACCGGCCCATCGCGGATGCGACTCCCCTGCCCGGCAACAGCGGGCGAGAACGGCTGGTGCTGGCGATTGTGGACGTGTTGAAAGCACAGGCTCATCCGGTGATTGTCATTCTGGAAGATCTGCAATGGTCAACCGTGTCGCTGTCACCACTGGAGGCATTACAGGATAACATTCAGCAACTGCCCATTATTATCCTCGGCACGTTTCGAGATGACGAGCGCCCCGAACTGCCTCATGAGCTGCCCGACGCGCAGAAGATCATCCTTGAGCGGTTGGCACACCGGGACATCGTGGCCCTAACGGAGTCCATGCTGGGTGGGGACAGTGCGCAGGATAGAGACCTGATGGCCTTTATCGAGCGCGAAAGTGAAGGCAATACCTATTTCATGGTTGAAGTGGTGCGGTCACTAGCGGAAGAGTTGGGCAGCCTGAGTTATATTCAGGGGAATAAATTGCCGACAACTATTGAGACCAGCGGCATTCAACTCATATTACAGCGCCGCCTGAAGCGCGTTCCCGCCGAATATCATTCACTGCTGCAACTGGCCGCTGTGGTGGGACGGGCAATAGAGCCGGACCTGCTGCACTATATTGAGCCGGACCACTCCATGCAGGGTTTCTTATTTGCCTGCAATGACGCGGGGGTGATGACGGTCGAGGGCAATCGCTGGCAGTTTTCCCATGACAAACTGCGAGCTGTTATTCTTGATGAGTTATCGGATAAGCAACGAGCGTCGCTAAGCCGGAATGTGGCGCTGGCAATTGAAGCCCTGCATGCCGATGATGAGGATTATTTGCCTGCGCTGGCAAAATTCTGGCGCGAGGCAGGGGATGAAACGCAATTCCTCGACTGTGCTATCCGGGCGGCAGACTATCTGGTGC
>JAKEEQ010000008.1 GCA_022616515.1 Chloroflexota bacterium
GTGATGTATACCGACGGCGTGACTGAGGCCCAGAATCTGGCACAAGAATTGTATGATCCAGAGCGACTGATTGCTGTTATGCGGTCCAATCGATCTTGTGATGCGCAAACCTTGTCCGAGGCGATTATCGCTTCGCTGCGCTCATTCATGGGCGAGGCTCAACAGGCCGATGATATTACGCTGGTTATCTTGAAGAATGTTCAAACACAGGGAGTCAGAGTTTGATGAGGTTATTTTTTGTACTGGCAGCTATTTTCTTGATGATACCGTCAGCACACGCCCAGGATTTATCGGTCAATCACGTGAAAACGCTGGGTGGGCGTGGTACACCGATTGACGTAGCATGGTCTCCTGACGGCGAAACGGTCGCCATCAGCAGTGGGGTCAGCGTCTGGCTGTATGATGCGCAGCTCAACGACCTCCGCTCTTTTGATCTCATGGATGTAGAGCTTCTGGACATCTTTGAATCGTTAAGCGGCGGGCAGCTTGCCTGGAGTCCTGACGGAACCAGACTGGCGGCAGGTTCAGGCTATTTTGTGCAATCAGTACGCGGACAATTCGCTTACCTGTGGGATGCCGAAACCGGCGAAATCATCCACACCTTCGGCAAGACTGGCGACTCGGTCGAGGATGAAGCGCCTCGCGAAGTCGCCTGGAGTCCCGATGGCAATCGCCTTGCCGGGTTCAGCCGCACCGAATTCTGGGTGTGGGATGCTGGAACCGGGGAAACGTTACTCAATGAACGGCATGAAATAACCCTTTTCTCCAACTTCGAGTGGACCAGCGACAATACGTTGCAGGTACTGGATACAATTGATCTACAGCGTGTATCGTGGGATGCCGAAACGGGGGAATTCATTACCGCCATCAATGTGGGGAATAATGAAGGTCTCGTTCCGGTCATCAGTCCCAACGGCAGCATGGAAGCCCGCGTTGAAATACAAAGTGCACAAATTGTGATTGTAGACCGCGAATCCCGCGACGAACTCCGCACCTTTGAAATTTTCTCCGAACAACGCTTTTTGCCAATTCGCGGATTCTGGTCGGCGGATAGTTCAGTGCTGGTAACCTATATCACGACACGCCAGCCGGAAATCCGCATTTATGATATCGAGAGTGGTGACGCCCTGCTCGAACTTGTGTATCCACAGTCCGCGCGAATTGAAACACTGGATTTAAGTCCCGATAATCAAACGCTGGTCGTATCCATCATTCCCGGAATCGTGGAGGCGTGGGATGTCTCAAACAAGCAGCTTATCAACACCCGTTGGTCCAGTGTCGGTGTCATCTCCGATATTTCGTGGAGTCCCGATGGGACTCGTATTGTCAACTCAAGTTCTAATGATGCAACCATTCGCGTATGGGATGTAGAAACCGAAACGCCACTGATGGCGCTGGTTGGGCATGAGGGCTGGACATTTTCAGCAGCATGGAGTCCCGACGGCTCCACCATTGCCACCGGCGATTCCTCATCAAGCCTTGCCTTCCCCAGCACTATACGCCTCTGGGATGCCGAAACGGGCGAGCAACTCTCCATCACACCTATGGAAAGCGACGTTGATGATTTTGGCTTCATTCGTGAACTGGAATGGAGTCCTGACGGGTCGAAGATTCTGGCAATCCGCGACAGCAACAATACCGGCGATACCTTCGTCCGCGCCTATGATGTTGAGAACCACGAGCAATTATTTGCGCTTGATCCTGACCGTGCGCGAATTGTGCCTGCCCTGTGGGCCGCCGACAGCTTAACCTTTGTGGGTGGCGTATCCTCAACGGGAATTCCGCTGCTGCTGGATGATGGCACTCGTACGGACAACGCCCTGATGCGGTTTGATGCCACCACCGGCGATCTTTTACAGGAAATCCCGACGAGTGAACTTACCGTGAACATGGACTGGGACCTCGAACGTGATCTGATTGCGAACGCCCAGTCAGGCCGCGAGAATATCCTGAGTTTTCACGACGGCGTAACAGGCGATTTGTTGTTTGAGACCGAACCTCAACCAGAACGATTTACCGTAGTAGCGTGGCAGCCGGGCGGTGATCTGCTTGCTGTTGGCACATTTTTGTCGCTGGCTGAACCAATTGTGCAAATATGGCGGGTTTCAGATGATAGTGCCGAAAAAGTCACCGAATTGAGCGGGCATCTTTCATTTGGCACAGGTGTGACCGATCTTGAATGGAGTGCGGATGGGCGTTTTCTGGCAACGGCTGCCGACGACGGCAAGATTATGGTGTGGGAGGTTGTAGGCGAGTAATTTTCAGGATAGCATTGAAGCAACTTTGATCATTCTGAAAAAGACCTGACGCTGATGGAACTGGCATCTATATTTGGTCCCTGGATTTTACTCCTCCTGCTGGCACTGCCACTCATTTATGTGGAAAAATTGCTGCACCAGCATATGTATGGCGTCGGGTATTTACTGACCAAAGATCAGGAAAGTGCCACTCGTTTTTATTACCTGCTGTTTTTCCCCGGCATTTTTTTGCATGAATTCATCCAGTATCTGACGGCTGGCCTGCTCAATATCAAAGTCAAGAACATCAAAATGCGCCCGCAAAAGCAGAATAACGGCACACTGCGTTTTGATTTCGTCACCATTGATCGACGCCATACAGAGACATGGCAGGCCGCTGTTATGGGCGGGGTTCCCTTCATCATCGCCTGTGTGCTGGTCTGGACAATCAGCAACACCATTCTAGAACTAACCGAAGTACCCGCCGCCTTCAGCACTGGCGATATTCGCAACATTGGCGAGGCATTCGGTAGCCTGCGCGATACACCCGATTTCTGGCTGTGGATGTACCTGCTGTTTGCCATCAGCAACGGTATGCTGCCCACCAAAGAAGACCGTGAAGGGTGGTATCTGATTCTGGTTGGCCTTGGCGGGTTATCGGTGCTGTTCTTTGTTATCGGGCTGCAAAGCGTCATTATTGAGACACTCACGGGACCCGTGACCGAAAGCCTGAACCTTGTCAATACGGCCCTGTTTATCATCCTCAGCATTGATATTGGCGTCATTTTGATGCTGGGGTTGGTTGAGGACACCATCGAACGCATCACGGGTGAGAAAATGGATTATTCGGGCAGCGGCTCTAAAGCGTCCAGCGATGGTAAGCGCCAGCCGGGCAGCAACGTGCCTATACCTAAAGGCGAACTCCTGCCCTCCGTTTATAATGTAACCCTGCCCCTGCCAGTCCTGCCCAAACGCGGTCAAATGCCCGTGCCGCGCCCAACTGTGACTGCACCTGCCGCCGACGAAGAAGCAAGGCCAGCCGGAGTACCCACCCCGCCGCGTCGCGAAACGCCCGCTTTTGCGCGAACCGATACGCAGGAGGTCGAACGTGTCCCGGACCCAGATGCCGCTGCCCGTGCCCAGATGGACCCGCGTGTGCCGCGCACCAGTGGCGACAGTCCCTTCCGCCGCTCCACTTTGACAGGGGAAGAAGAAGAAAAACAGGACGAAAAACCCGCCGCCGAGCGCAAAGAGGCTACAACATCACAGGGCTTTGGACGTCGCCAACCGCCCGACAGCAAAGAGGAAGCAAAGCCAGCTTCGAGCCGTTTCGGACATGGACAAGAAGAGGCTGCTGAAGAAAAAGAGGCCAAACCTGCCTCCGGTCGTTTTGATCGCCGTCAACGTGAAGAAGAGAAGAAGGACGAGGCCAAGACATCACCCTTTGCCCGCCGCACCCCCGATAGTAAGGAAGAAGAA
>JAKEEQ010000103.1 GCA_022616515.1 Chloroflexota bacterium
CTCACCACATGTTCGTCGTCCTCGTCTTCAACATCTACGGATGCTTCCGTTTCGGGGATGGTGGTGATTTCCTCTTCATCATAATCATCCTCATCGCTGGCACTCACCATTTGTTCGTCGTCGTCCTCGTCTTCAACCGCTTCCGTGATCACATCAGTTTCTGCCGGTTCTTCGACATCTACGGATGCTTCCGTTTCGGGGATGGTGGTGATTTCCTCTTCTTCAGGGAGATTATGTTCTTCTAATGGCTCGTTGGTCACGATATTTCGCTCCTGTGTCATCCATGCTCGGATACGAAGGCTGGATTGCCGTCCTGTGTCGTGGGTTGATGACATTCCCCTACGCACACGCGATAAAATGAAGTGACATTATACACATCACCTCACTTGTTTCAAAGGGTCCCTGTCTATGTGTACAGAATGGCTGATTTCTGCTACACTTTTGCGGCAGTATTTTTAATACACTAACGGGTTCTGATGAATAACATAATTTCTGCTGACAATCATCTCCAAATTAGCTACTCACCTGAAAGCTGGCAGCTTATCAGTACTGAGCTGGAAACACCGACTACATTGCTTCGGGCGACACCCGAAGGTCTTGTTGCACATCCTGTATTTGTTGAAGCCCGTAAACTACCCGGTGCAACCCTGTTTCCGGCCCAGATTGCGCGTGTTATTCTGGGCTATGCACCTGAAAATGAGGCATGGCGGCTGGGTATGCTGCTTATAGAGAGTACAGGGACAAAACTTGATACCCTTTCCATGCAGTGGTGTGAACTGGCAAAGTGGGAAACGGGCACTGACCTGAATGGCGAAATGCGCGTCGCCTCCCAATCACTGGCCCGGGTCATCAATCGCCCGTTTCAATTCATCGAACCCCATACAATTACGCGAGTTTCCGCATTTTCGGAGACCCCGCTGGCCTCCGGTTCGGTCTCCGAGGATGTTGATAAAACCATCGATTTGCCACTGGTACCCTTACAGAAGTTACCGATCAATATCAAAGACACACGCCTGGTTCTAACCGGTGAAGGTGTCATGTTTGAGCGTCCTACGGGGTGGTGGCTGCGTAATTTTGCGCGGATTCTTATCTATGCGGTCGCCTTTGTGCTGTTTGTTGTGCTGGCTATTGGGACACAGTCCAACGGTCTTGCCAGCGTGGAACCCGATTGGCTGCCGACGGCTGGATTGGGTATTGCGATAGTTATCTTCGGCAATATTCTGTGGCTGGGTGCGAAGCTGCTGCGGGCCAGCACCGTTGTCGTCGATACACAGCGCCGCGAAATTTACAATCAGGGAATCATTTTCCCGTTTGTAAACTGGCGTGTCGGATTTGATGCAGTGGATTTTGTTGTCATAAGCCAGTCCCCGGCCAAACCGCAGGGTCGCCCCTCCCGTGATGCACCGATGAACATCGAACAGGATGTTTGGATTCATGCTGCCTGCGGCGATGAATTCTATGAGGTCATGGCCGTTGAAGAGGTTGCTGGTAAAAGTTATAACTGGGACAATATACGGCGTCACGACCATCATTCCATCCGCCGCCAGTTATTTCTAGCTGAATACGATACACCCGCCCATCACGCCGCAACCCACATCGCCGAACGTGTAGGTGTTCCACTTTACCTCGACATCCGATGACCCATCCGCTGCACGGCATCCGAGTGCTTGATTTTTCGCGTGTGCTGGCCGGTCCGTTTTGCACCATGATGCTGGCCGATTTTGGGGCGGAAGTGGTCAAGTTTGAACGGCCTGACATTGGAGACGAAACACGCCACTGGGGACCGCCGTGGGCCGGGTCGTTAAGTGCCTACTATATCAGCATCAACCGCAACAAATATAGTATTACCCTCGACTTGAAATCTGCTGAAGATCGCGATATTGCCCGGCAGTTAGCCCGCAAAGCCGATGTCCTTGTGGAGAATTTCAAGGTGGGGCAAATGGCGGGATTTGGCCTCGATTATGAAACGCTCTCACCAGAAAATCCGCGCCTCATCTACTGTTCATTGACGGGTTATGGTCAGGATGGTCTCTATGCCAACCGTCCCGGCTACGATTATGTCATTCAGGCACAGAGCGGTTTGATGTCTATCACAGGTCCGGCAGACGGTGAACCCCATAAGGTTGGTGTTGCGATTGCCGATGTGATTAGCGGCTTGAACGCGGCTAACGCCATTCAGGCCGCCTTGATTCAGCGTGAAAAAACGGGACGGGGCCAGTACATTGACATATCGCTGCTGGATACAAACATTGCGGCACTGGTGAATATTGCCAGCAACACATTAATCTCAGGGCAAGCCTCGCCGCGACTCGGCAATGCCCATCCGAATATCGTACCCTACCAAACCTTTCACGCGGCAGACGGCAAATTTGTCCTTGCGGTCGGCAATGATCGCCAGTTTGCGGCCCTCTGTGACATCATTGGCAAACCAGAGTGGATGCAGGATGATCGTTTCGCCACCAATCCCGCTCGCGTCGAAAATCGCGACACGTTGATAGAAATGTTAAATCCTATTTTGAGGAGCCAGCCCGTCGCCTATTGGGAAAAAAAACTGCTGGCACATAACATTCCCTGCGGACCTATCAACGACATGCTGACGGCACTGCAAGACCCACAGGTTGCGGCACGTAGATTGCTGCATGATGTCATGCTGCCGGATGGCGAAACGGTTACAACGGTCGGGTCGCCCATCAAGTTTTCGGACATACCCTTTACCATCCACCGTCCGCCACCCGAACTTGGACAGGACAATGATGAAGTTCTGTCGCGGTGGCTTGGATCATAACTTGGAGAGTGAGTTATGGAACACGATAATCTTGATGATCTATTGAAGAAACTTGCAACTTTATATGCAGACAACCCGCTTTTTAAGGACGCAAAGACTATAACCAAAACTGCTTTGCTTGTAACGGGAACTGCTAATCCTGAAATTGCTTCATTGGGGATAATCTTATCCGGTATCGATGAAATTCTTGGCAATCGGCTTGGCCCTATAGTTCAGAAGCGTAAAATTGCGTATTTGTATGATTTAGCTGTATATGGCATTAATGCAGAGCAACTCGAATCTGAAGAAGAATTGCACAAGTTTTTGTTGGGCTATTTTACTGCCTCTAAGACATATACAGAGCAAAAAATCAAACGAATTGCCAGATTGGTGAGCGGCAGCATCAAAGAGAAGATGAATGTTGCCATATTTGAGGAGTATCTCGCAATTCTCTCTTCAATCACAGAAATCCAACTTCAAGTGCTGCTTTTGCTTCAGGACTACGAAACGAAATATTATTTGGACAAAAAAGCCTACCAGGAATGGGTTAAGGAAAACGAAAAGGTAGAAGAAAAAGAGCATTTGTTCCGATCTGCAATGGTAGACAAATTCTGGGAAAACTTTGAAAAGACGGCACAAGCAAAATTCAAGTTGACGTTGGATGAACTTTATTTCATCTTACAAAAAGCATCCAACTTGGGTTTATATCTTGCCTTTGGTAAAGCTGGGTTTAGTGCTACTCCGCGAAATCTTTATCTTCGTGGACGAACCACAAGCATTTTTGCCGATTTCGTAAAGTGGGTTCAAGATCAAGATGAGGCGCTTAACCACCTCATGTAAAGCAAAAAGACAGGGTAGTGGTAACACTTTAACGGATAGGTCGATTTAAGGTGGCGGACGCCATGTATGGCGTCCCTACGGGAATCGTGAATGATCGTAGGGACAGCATATATGCTGTCCGTCAACATAAATCATTCATCAGTCAATAGGCCACCATCAAAAAGGACAGGTAATTACCCTGTCCTCCGTCTCATAAACCCCGACTGCCGCTATGTGATGGCAGGTTCCTGCTGTGAATGCTCAATATAGCGTTCGACCCACGCCCGGTCATAACTGCGGATGAACTCATTGGCGGTATCCACCAGATTGGCGCTCCCGATAAAGAGCGGCACACGCTGGTGCAGACTATGCGGCTGGATTTCCAGTATGGGAACGATGCCATCGCTGGCTTTACCACCTGCCTGCTCACATAGAAACGCCAGCGGGGCGGCTTCATAGAGTAACCGCAGTTTGCCGTTGGGATTGTCGGCGGAACGCAGATCGCCCGGATACAAATAAATGCCGCCCTTCAACAAATTTCGATGAAAATCGGCCACCAGTGAGCCAATGTAACGCTGCGACAGCGGCTTGCGGCCCTCGCCATAGATGCCTTGCAGCCATTTTACATAGCGCCGCACACCGGGCGTCCAATATTTCTCGTTGCCCTGATTGACGCTGTAGTACATGGGGGTCTCTGGTATCTGGATATTTTCATGGCTCAGCAGAAATTCACCGACGCTGGGGTCGAGGGTGAACCCATGAACACCATGTCCGGTACTGTACACCATCATCGTACTCGCGCCGTAGATGACATAGCCTGCCGCCGCCAGTTGTTTACCCGGCTGCAAGATGTCTTCCAACGTGCCACGTGGACCAGAACTGATTTTGCGAAAAATGGCAAAAATGGTTCCAATGCTGACATTCACATCAATATTGGATGAGCCGTCCAGCGGGTCATAGATAAGGACATACCTGCCCGTGTCGAACTGCTCTGGAATGGGAATAATATCGGGTCGTTCTTCGGATGCCATCACACACAACCGGCCTGTGTGGTCATTCATTCTGAAGATAACCTCGTCGGCATATACATCCAGCTTCTGCTGGTCTTCGCCGTGCACGTTATTCGACCCCGCCTCACCCAGAATATCAACCAACCCGGCACGGGTGGTCTCCCGTGCAATAAGCTTGGCCGATAATGCGATGTCATACAGCAACTGTGTAAAGGCTCCGGTGGCATGGGGTGCATACCGCTGCGATTCAAGTATATGACGTTCAATCGTCATTAGAGTGGAAGGCATAAGCGCTCCTTATCAAAAACATGGGGGATTTTTGCCCGCCCGCGGCGGCGGTTTAAATTACTACAAGAAAGAGTATCTTACCATTATTATTTTTATGCAAAAACATCAAATTATTTAAGAAATAAAAACACCAGCCATCTGACTGGTGTATAACGTTTTAACTGCCGTTGAGCTGTTCCGACACAAGCCCGAAACGTCGCTCCCTGTTGTTAAAGGATGCTATCGCCTTTTTCAACTCCTCGCGCCCAAAATCCGGCCAGTAGCAGTTGGCGACATAAATCTCGGCGTATGCGGCCTGCCAGATCAGGAAATTGCTGATGCGCATATCTCCGCCCGTGCGAATAATCATATCCGGGTCTGGCTGATTGGCGGTATACAAATACTGCGAAAACAGTTCTTCCGTGACATCCTCAGGTTCTAGCCCATCCTCGATGATGCGCTGGCAGGCCCGCACAATCTCGGCTCGTCCGCCATAATCAAAGGCGACGTTTAAGATGAGGCTGTCATTGTTTTTCGTCAGTTCAACCGCCTCCTGTACCTTACGCTGTAATTGGCGCGGCAGTCCGCTCGAACTCCCCACATGACGCAGCCGTACACCTTTTTGGTGAAGTTCGCGCAGTTCCCGGTCAATGACCGTCTCAAGAATGCGAATCAGGAAATTCACTTCCGCCTTGGGGCGGCCCCAATTCTCGGTAGAGAAGGCATAGATGGTCAGATATTTGATGCCAAAGTCACCGCAGGCTTGCAACACCTCGCGCAAGTTCTCCGTCCCCTGACGATGCCCTTCATGGCGTGGCAGCCCGCGTTCTCGTGCCCAGCGCCCATTGCCGTCCATGATGATCCCGATGTGTTCCGGGATTACCAGATCCGGTGATAATTCAGAAGTCATTGCTGTCTAAATCTCCATTATCTCGTGTTCTTTGCGTTTGCCGATTTCCTCTACCTTTTCGATGTACTTGTCGGTCAGTTCCTGAACCTTGTCCTGAGCATTACGCTGTTCGTCTTCGGAAATCATCTTTTCCTTTTCGAGTTCCTTCAGCATGTCCATGGCGCTGCGGCGAATATTACGAATGGCTACCCTGGACTCTTCCAGCCGTTTACCAACTCGTTTCACCAGATCCTTGCGACGCTCCTGCGTCAATGGCGGAATGTTCAGCCGGACATTTATACCATCACTGTTGGGCATCAAACCAATATCCGAGTCGCGAATTGCTTTTTCGATAATACTGATGCTTCCTTTGTCAAACGGACGAATAGAAATCGTCTGTGGTTCAGGAACGCTGATGCTCGCCAGTTGGAAGAGCGGTGTTGGGTTCCCGTAGTATTCAACCATCAACTTTTCAACAAGTCCTGTGGAGGCGCGACCCGTGCGCATTCCAGCCAGATCATCTTCTAAAACTGAGAGGGTGGAATGCATGCGCGAGTCTGCATCTTGTAAAACATCGTTAATCACAGTACACACTCCGCTATCAAAAACCGCACCAACAAAATGTGCGGTACTCAGTAAATTTTAGACCATGCGCCTATTATAGCAGGTTTGACTTGTCAAACGCTGTTTTTTTTCTAATGTACACGCTTTATGATAATGTCGGGGGGTAGTCATATCGATAATAAGTAAGGGGGAATATTCCTTTGCGACGATCTACGTTCTTCTTTTTTTTGTTCATGGTAGTGCTCTTTATTGCAGCTTGCGGTGGTGGCGATGACGACGATGAGAGGCCAACTGACCGCGCTTTCCCGACGGTCACGCCGATCATTACAACCATACCGCGTGTCGCGTCACCGACGCCGTTACCAACCTTTGATCGGGGACCCTCCCCGACGGCATTTGCTGGTTTCCCCACCTTTCAAGCACCGCCCACTCAGGGGGTGGTTGTCCAGCAAAACATCCAGATTGTGTCACCAATCACCGGGGCCACTGTTAGCGGCAATGTCTCCATTTTTGGCAGCGCCAGCCATCCACAATTTGTGCAGTACACAGTGGAATGGGGTCCTGCTTCAAATCCGAACAATCTGTGGTATCCGATTACACCCCAGGCAATCACCGTCCCGGTTGTGAATGGTGTATTGGCATCATGGAATACCAACACGGTTCCAGATGGAACCTATCAAATTCGACTACACGTCTATCTATCCAACAACACAGAGATTACCAATGCGGTGGTCAGCAACATCCGTGTGCGCAACAACGTCCCGACCAATACGCCGCAGGCGGTCAACAACAGTCCAACGATCAGTCCGATAGCATCCTTCAGCCTGCTGGAAGGTACAGCGGCCACTCTTGCAGTTGGTGTCTTTGATCAGGATGGCGATCCGCTGGTGATTTCGGCATCGACCGATAATCCGGGAGTTGCAACGGTTTCCCAGTCAGGACAATCGATAACGGTGCGGGCCGTCTCGCAGGGCGTTGCCACCATAACGGTCCACGTCTCCGACGGGCGTGGCGGTAACACCAGCACTCGCTTTGTCGTAACCGTCACTCAAGCGCGGCAGGACAATCCGCCGAGTATTCAAGCTGTGCCCGGTCAGACACTCGCTCAGGGCAGCACCATTTCTGTCCCGTTGACGATTACCGATCCTGACGGCGATGCTGTCACCTTCACCGCCGCCAGTGGTAATACAGCGCTGTTGGATGTCACAACGGTCAATGAACCACGCAGTGTCCGTCTGACAGCCAAACAACCCGGCACGACATCTGTCAGAATTACTGCCAGTGATACACAGGGTCGCCAGGCCACATCGTTGTTCACGGTTGTTATCAATCCGCGAATCGAAACCAACAACCCGCCATCAATTGGAGCCATTACATCTCAGACGATTGATGAAGGGCAAACGCGAGTCGTCAATATTTCAGTTTCTGATCCTGACAACGACACACTGACAGTGAACAGCAGCGTTTCCAACGAAGGTATCGTGAGTATCCTCCAACTGACGCAGACGTTCCTCACGTTGCGGGGTGACAACGCCGGAACAAGTGTTGTGACATTGACCGTTCGAGATGGGCGTGGTGGTTCATCGTCGACTACATTCTCGGTCACGGTAAATGTACCTCCACCACCCAACCAGCCCCCAAGCATTGGTCCAATTGATCCACGAACCGTTGCTGTGGGCCAGAGTCTCACGGTTGACCTGACTCTGTCCGATCCAGATAGCGATGAACTCACAACGGCAGCCATTTCAACGGATCCCCAGGTGGTGACTGTTGGAATGGTCGATAGTGACACACTGCGCATTACAGGAGTTAGAGCGGGCGATGCTGCAATCCAGATTGCCGTTGGCGATGGAAGTGGCGGCAGCGCTGTTGCCGGATTCGATGTTACAGTGGTTGAATCTGTTGAGCCAAATAACCCGCCGGACATCACAGGTATTGATGCACAGACCCTCACTGTCGGCGAGTCGCTGGTCATCGGACTCACCGTAACCGATCCAGATGACGATCCCATTGCCGTTACCGTAATGTCATCGAATCCCAGCATTGCATCCATCTTCCAAAATAACCCCGACGAGGTGACGATTGTCGGCAACAGCGTTGGCAGTACATCGCTCACCGTTGCCGTTGATGATGGTCGTGGTGGTTCAGATGCTACGACGTTCACCGTGACTGTTCAGCCACAGGCAAATAATCCACCTGTCGTTGAAAATATTGATCCGGTGGTATGTAACCCGGGCGCATCAAGTACGGTTGACGTCGTTTTCAGCGATCCCGATGGCGATGATGTTGGGTTCGCGAGCGTCACCTCCGAAGATGAAACCATTGCCGTGGTCAATGTGCTGGATGGCGGCAGACTTGAGGTTATTTGCGCCGCTCCCGGTATTACAACCATTACTGTAAGTATCAGTGATGGTATCGACACCACCGATGTCATCTTCCAGGTGGTCGTTGTTGCACCAACCGCAACCGCAACCAGTGTTGATGCACCGACTGCGACCAGTGTTCCACCGACTCAAACTCCGATTCCGACCGATGCGTCGACACCGACGCCTACCTTCACGGTGTTCCCAAGTGTTACGCCGATACCACCTACGGAAATCGTTCCAACCGCAACCTTTACCGACATTCCGCCTTCACCGACAGAAACGTTCACCGAAGTGGTGCCAACAGAAGCTCCGAATCAGGAGCCGGTTATCGAGCCAATTGATGACCAGACTGTAAATGTTGGGGAAACACTGCCTGTTGAAGTAAATGTGACCGATCCAGATGATGACGAGTTGACGGTCTCCGCCCAGTCTGACACGCCCGAAATCGCCATTGTCAGCATGGATGAAATGACAATGAACATATTTGGCGTTGAGGTCGGAACAGCCGAAATCATGGTGACCGTAACGGATGACAGCGGCGCGACGGCGACTGTTGACTTCACGGTGACGGTTATCGGGCCAACCGCAACCTTTACCGAAATTCCGCCAACCGAGGAGGAAAATCAGGACCCGGTTATCGCGTCAATTCCTGATCAGACCGTCGAAGTGGGTCAAACCATTTCCGGTGAGATCAATGTCTCCGACCCCGATGACGATGAATTAACCATCACGGCTGAGTCCGACCGTCCAGCGCGAGCAACCGTCAGTGTTGATGGCACAATAATTAGCATTGAGGGTATCAGTGCGGGTAACGCAACCATCACCATTCAAGCGGATGATGGACGCGGCGGCACGGCAACGACAAGTTTCGATGTGAGCGTTGTCGCGCCGACCGATACGCCAGTCCCGGCAACCGATACCCCGACGGAGGTGCTGCCAACAGCGACCTTTACTGAAATTCCGCCGACGGAA
>JAKEEQ010000104.1 GCA_022616515.1 Chloroflexota bacterium
GGCGTTGGGCAGTGACCTGTCCCCAGCGCTCATAATCAGGCTCAGTTTGCTTGCCAGTGAGCTGCCATTTGCGGTCTGGTTTTTCGATCACACCTTCTAATTCAAGGTGCAACAGGATTTTGTCTAAGGCGGAATTGCGTGCATTAATCGACCGCTGCAATTCATAGTAGGTTTGTGGCCCACCATCTCGCAAGGTTGCAATAACCTGCCCAATTTGCTCCGGTTGAGGAAATGCTGTACCAATAAAATATTCATGCACATCGCGGTCTTCATGGCCGTGCATAAGGATAATCCGCGCCGAATCAATGCCGCGTCCTGCCCGCCCAATCTGTTGATAATAGCTGATGATAGAGCCGGGATGCTGGTAATGGATGACAAAGTGCAAATCGGGCTTATCAAAGCCCATGCCCAGTGCAACACTCGCTACCAGAGCCATGACCTCATTATTGAGAAGCTGCTGCTCTAAATCGACCCGATTTTCGCCCGTATCGTCTTCGACTTTGGCGTAATAGGCTCTGGCATTGTAACCGTTCAGTTGCAACCATTCGGCTACTTGCTGGCAATCCAGAGTGGTCGCGCAGTAGATAATGCCACTGCCATTCATTCGCGCAAGTAATTTAAGTAAAAGCACCAGTCGTTCAGCCTGGGACAATTGCTCGCGCACAGCATAGAGTTCAAGGCTCTTACGGGTTAAAGGGCCGCGCAAAATCAGCAGATTATCACCCAGAATCTCCGCCACATCATTGACTACGCGGTCATTGGCGGTGGCAGTTGTGCCTAAAACCGGGGTCCCCTCAGTCAGATCGTCAAGTAAGCCCATAATACGGCGATAATCGGGGCGGAAATCATGCCCCCAATCCGAGATACAATGCGCTTCATCCACGACAAATAAGCCGATATGGTGGGCAATGGGTCGCCACACAGTTTCTTGAAACCGCTCGTTGCGCAGGCGTTCGGGCGAAATCAACAGCAGGTCGATTTTGTTAGCGAGAATATCCTGTTCTATCGTGACCCAATCGTCTTGATTGGTGCTGTTGATCGTGGTGGCTTGCAGCCCTAATTTATCCGCTGCTTCGAGTTGATTGCGCATGAGCGAGAGCAATGGGCTAATCAAAATAGTAGGGCCATACCCTTGATCGCGGAGTAAGCGAGTCGCCACAAAATAAACCAGACTCTTCCCCCACCCTGTCCGCTGGACAACCAGAGCACGCTGCCGGTTGACCACCAACGCTTCAATGGCTTCCCATTGACCATCACGAAACTCAGCATGGTCGTCAATAGCGGTATGGAGCCAGTGATTTGCTTGCCCACGTAGCGAAACTTCTTGCACAGGTACGGTCCTCTCTCTAAGCGATAACCATTGGCGTAAGTATAGCAAGCTCACTTAGCGAAAACCAACGAAACGCAATGGTTCATATTTTTCAAGGTACATGGGGCTAAGCCTCTTTGTTTTAGCCTTATAAAATTGGCCTTTGGGTACAAAATTGCGATGTGCTAATAAAAGAGACATCGCTCGTTAATCTATGCTTGAGTTTGTAGCAGTACGTCGGAAACCCGCACCCGGTGGTGGTGGCAAACCGAGACCACTGGCATCCAACGTTTGTTGGTGAGCACTGTAATCGAATGTGGACGTCAACGTTGGTAAATTTTCCACTTCGGCGCGAAATGTTTGTACCAATGGTAGTTCAGTAGCCGTCCGTGTTGGCTCCGGGCTTGATGAGTCACCACCCATTAATGGTGTAGCAATCAGCGCCGTAAACATGAGCGCCCCTATAATCCCCCAAAACATTACCATGAAATGACCCTGTCGACGTGTCTTGTCATCCGCCAAGGGTTGTTCAAATAGGTTGATAAACTGCCACACGCGATTGATTCGATTGCGCGGCGTGGTGGTGGTGTGGAGTGTGGTATCTGTGGGGTCAGCGAGATAGTTTGCCAGAGCTTTCAGGATAGCAATGTCTGGCACTCGAAAGTCGATGTATTGAATGTGTGAAAAATGTTGTCTTTTTTCTTCTGGCAACTCGCCCACCAGAATTGGAATAACGTCCTTTATCGGCTGCAACCATGCTTCCGGTGTATGCTTGCTAAGGAGTAGAAGAGTTTTGTCAACTGGGCCATCACCCACATAGTGATGTCCTGCTGTCTCCATGTATGTGTAGATAATATTCGCATAATTTACATCTGGGCCACCGTATGCTATTTGATAGCGAATCCCTGCCTTTTGCTGGGGCAGTGTTACACCATACCTGTAAAGTTGGAGTCTCTGGTCAACTCCCGCTTTACCCTGTGGTGTCCAGCGCAGAGCATCAATAGAGTGAAGGTCTTGACGAATCCACAAATAGACGGCAACCAGTGCACCACACACACCAATCACCGCAACCCACGTGATCAGCCCGGAATTCAGGCCAAAAGCAAGTACACCAATTACAAGCGCCACTGCAAAAAGCGGCATCAAAGCAAAAAAAGGCGAGAACAGGAACGCCGTGAAATTTAGGAGACGGCGTAATTCTAGATAACCGACTTTGCGTTGTAAAAACAGCAATCTCAATACCAGTGCGCTGAGGCTGAGCGCACCAATGATTACCAACTCCACAATGGCAGTTGTCACATATCCCGCAATCGCGCTCGATATGGCTAATACAACACCAATCATCGAAAGTAGCGCAGCAAAGAGTAACATCTTCCAGCCAATCCGATGGATTACAGGTGGTTTCTCATGTTCTGTTGGCGGCGCGTCATCTAGTAGACTTTCACCCTGTAACGCATAAACTAGTCTTTCAATACCCCGATCAAAATCGGAAATAAGATTCAACTTCAGTGTCGATTTGATTTCTTCGGGGATGGCGACTGGTTCGGCCCAGACTACATAAATTGGCTTATCAGTAGAACGCGCCGCATTAATTTCCTCCCATACCCATTCTGAGTCCAGAGCTGACGGTGATGCCACCAGTAGTAATGAAACAGCTTCAGAGAGGCCAGCTTCTATTCCCGCAGCCCAATCAGTGCCAGGGCGCAGTCTATGCATATCGAACCAAACATCAACTCCGCGTTGTTTTAGGGCCTGTGCCAGCGACTCAGCAAAATAAAAATTGGCTCGTGAATAACTTAAAAAAACCATATCAGTTTACTCCTTAAACTTAATTGACTCGATGGCCTCCTCAATGACAGGTTCCATGTCCTCAAAGGCATCTGCACTCACGGTAAACGTCACCGTGTATGAATTACCTTCGTGAATAAGGCCAATCTGTACGCTGTGCAGCCGCACATCGCTGCCACTTAAAATATTTTGCGAATCACGTACCAAGTCCCAGCGCAGTGCCTCACCTGCCGGAATCTCAATCTCCTCGAAAATCGGCACTTCAATATTGGATTCCTCAGCCTGCAACAGCCTTAACTGTGCTTCAATATCCAGCTTTGCTTCTTCGAGGGTCTCCACACCCAACATATCCAGCGACAGCACCACGACACTCATATTCCATGCTGTCAGTGGCTCAATCAGAAACAATTCGATGCTGGGTGACAGTGAATTGCGCAGCACGGTCAAAAATTCTGAATTTAGCGCCGGATTTTCTTCGATGAGCACTTCAAGCTGTGGATCATCAATTGGCAGCCAGTTTATAGGCATTGTGATTTGAAAATCCGGGGCGATATAAGTGGCAGTTTCCTCCTCTTCATTAACTTCACGCACAATTGAATGGTCGATAAGCTTCAACGTGTTCATGATCTCAGAGAACTCGTCAAAATTCTCATTGCCGCGCCGCGCTGTGATGATGACGTAGTAGGTGTTGCGGCGGTCGACGAAACCGTAGATGTCGAAGTTAAGGCGCTGCGTTTGTGCGCGGTAGAATACAGCCGTCCCTACTGGCAAATCGACATATTGTGTTATCAGCAACTCCCCATTAAGCTGCTCAATTTGCGCCTGAATCTGAGCATCAATTTCTTCCAGCAGCAGCGGAGAATTAGGAACGACAATACCGTTGAGGGTCGAGCTGGTTTCGGTGTCGGCCAGCGCCAGATCACTCGTGCCCGCCTGCGCCGATTCATACAGCACTTGCGTTGATGACAGGAAGTTTTCGTGCAGGTTGTCGGTTTCGCGGATATACGCCTGTAAATCATCAATTTTCCGCAGATCAATCCAGCTTTGCGGCGTTTGGATGCTCAGGTATCGCCCCTCATGAGTCACAAAGCCCTCTTGAGCAAATGCGACATAGAGATTTCCGGCAACGAGTAGTATAGTTGTCACCATCACAACAAACGTTCGCATCAAATTCTCCTTTAACGTTAACGATGTGAGGGTATCATGATTCAAGACATTACGCCGCAGGAACTTAAGGAAAAGCTCGATAACAACGAAGATATTGTCGTGATTGATGTACGTGAGCTGTGGGAACTGGATATTACAAAGGTTGACTTTGCCGAACACATCGTTATGAACACCATCCCGCAGCGCCTGGACGATATTCCCGATGATAAGCCGGTCGTCTTTATTTGCCGCACCGGCAGCCGCAGCACACAGGTGGCGCTGTTCCTGATGCAAAACGGCTGGGACCCGGAGTACCTGTACAATCTCGATGGCGGTATTCTCGCCTGGGCGCGTGACATTGATCCATCTTTGCCCACCCACTACTAAAGAAACTACGAACAAGTTGTCAGACATGCCAATTCGTACCTGACGGACGCCCCGTTGGGCGTCCCTACGATACCCCACGATTCCCGTAGGGACACGGCACTGCCGTGTCCGCCGCCGAAAAGGAAGCCAAATCTAGGTCCGGTGACAAGTCGCTCATACACCCCACACTCCTAAAAAAAGTCTAGACAACCCTTCGGAATATGTTATACTGATTTTTGTCAGCCAAGGTAGCTCAGCTGGTAGAGCATTGCACTGAAAATGCAAGGGTCCTCGGTTCGAGTCCGAGCCTTGGCACTAAACCTCGCCCACACAGCGGGGTTTTTTTTTGCCAGTCAGGAGAGGACATCATGCGCAAAGCTCCCCACATCTACCAGATAAATACATGGACATGGTTACATGCCCTCCGGCAAAAGTACGATGACCATATTACCCTCGGCAGTATCCCCCAATCTGAAATGGACCCGCTCATCACCATGCCTATTGACGCGGTATGGCTGATGGGAATCTGGGAGCGCAGCCCGGCAGGGGTCAAAATCGCCGCCGAGCATCCCGGCCTTCAGAACGAATACCGTCATGCACTCGATGATTTTGACCATGAGGATGTGGTTGGTTCTCCCTACAGCATTCGCAATTACAATATTGACCCCAATCTGGGAAACCGGCAAGAACTGGTCGCCTTCCGTGCCCAACTGGCGGATTATGGCATCGGCCTCATTCTCGATTACGTGCCCAACCATGTCGCCACCGATCATCCCTGGACGATTGAGCATCCTGAATATTTGATACAGGGTACGGATGAAGAGGCTATCCGCCGTCCCCACGACTTTTTTGCGGCCAACGGTACCGTTTTTGCTTACGGACGCGACCCTTATTTCCCGGCATGGACCGACACCGCTCAGGTAAATGCCTTCCATATGGACTTGCGGCAGGCGGTCATTGACCTGTTAACTGATATTGCCAGCCTGTGTGATGGCATCCGCTGTGACATGGCAATGCTGATGGTCACTCGCATCTTCAAACAAACATGGGGGAATCGCTCCGGTGAACTGCCACCGACTGAATTCTGGGAAGATGTCATTCCTGCTGTCCACGCCTCTAATCCTGAATTTTTGTTTATTGCCGAAGTATACTGGAATATGGAATCTGAGCTGCTTCAACAGGGCTTTGATTATTGCTACAACAAAGGTCTCTATGACAAGCTTGAAGGTGGAACGGCTGATGAGGTCCGCGACATGGTCAATCGTGATCTGGACTACCAGGGGGGCTTAATCCACTTTATCGAGAATCACGATGAACAACGTGCTGTTTCTGCATTTGGCTTCAATCGGGCGTGGGTATCTGCCCTCACCATCGCTACCCTGCCCGGTGCAAAGTTGTGGCACGAAGGGCAATTTGTGGGTCACCATATCAAACTCCCGGTGCAGCTAGGTCGCCGTCCTGTTGAACCAGATGATGAATACCTCTTTGAGTTCTATCAACTGCTGTTGAGCGACGTACAAAACGATATTTATCGCGAAGGCGAGTGGCAGGTATGCCCGGTCCGACCTGCGTGGCATGATAATGCTTCGTACCAGTCTATATATGCGTATTTCTGGCAATGTGAGGACGATTATCGCCTGATTGTGGTCAACTTTTCGGAGAATTCGGCACAGGGGTCTGTCATGCTGACCTTACCACAGGAGGAGCAATGGCAGTTCCGGGATATTCTCGGCAACAAATTGTTTGAACGCGACGGACAGGAAACTGCCCATAATGGTCTTTTCGTTGATCTCAACGGCTGGAGCGGGCATCTTTTTCGTGTCATAGCGAAATAAGTCATGATGCGTTATGCTCATATGATAATGATTTTGGGGTAGTGGGACCTATTGACTGATGAGTATGTCGGACAGCATCTATGCTGTCCCTACGATGACCTGCATCTCCCGTAGGGACGCCATACATGGCGTCCGCTCAACCACCAGTCATAGCCTTACCACCACCGATTTTTGAATAAGGAGACATCAGTCAGGAACTCCCCGCTAAAGCAGGGAGCTTGCAATGAGGGTAGCAACACAAGTCCTGACTAGACTCAGGAGAAGCGATACACGCCATATCCTATGCCTTTCCAGCTACAAGTACGTCAGGGTGCTTCTCTAGCTCTGACCCCTACGACAGAACCCTTGAATGCCACGACACAGCGCCATGTGCTTTGTGTCTAAGCTGGACTGGCCTTGTCGAAGAGAGCATACAGGTTTGGTCGTTCCTGGCTGTCTGTCAGCGTCAAAAACGACCCTTTTTAGGAAATGTTCGTGTTTAGCAAAAGGAGTAAAGCCGCATTCCCCACCCAGCTAAAGCCAGGTGTCCCCTGCGGCGAATCTTATGGGTACAAAAGTAACTTGGCTTGGGCACAGCGGATTCGTTATTGAAACAGGTGCGCATACTATTCTTATAGATCCATTTTTGACAGGAAATCCCGTTGCCCCTATGACAGCAGACGATATTAGTAAAGCTGATTTTATCTTGCTTTCGCATGGTCACGGCGATCATGTTGGTGACACCGTTGCCCTTGCACTGGAATTTGGGGCAACCGTTCTGGGCAATCCTGAAGTATCCAACTGGATTCAAGCGCAGGGTGTAGAAAAAGTAGCGACACCCAATACCGGCGGCACCGCCAAACTCGATTTTGGGACGGTGAAGATGACGCTGGCGTTCCATAGTTCATCGATGCCGGACGGCAGCTACGGTGGCTCACCTAACGGTCTTCTGATAAAGCTCAATGGCGGCTTGACGATCTACCACGCGGGTGATACGGCACTCTTTTCTGATATGCAGTTGATTGGTGAAGCAGGGATTGATGTGGCAATGGTTCCGATTGGTGATTATTTTACGATGGGACCCGGCGATTCCATCCGCGCCATCAACTGGTTGAAACCGGGATTTGTGCTGCCGATGCACTACAACACATTCCCGGTTATGGTACAGGATGCCGCCTCTTGGGCCAATCGGGTCACCAGCGAAACCGATGCGCAGTCCGTCGTCATGGACCCCGGCAACTCACATGAATTTGCGAAATAAGTTTCCGGGAGCGCGGCAGTGGTGTAGGGACGCCCCGTTGGGCGTCCTGAAAAAGACCAGCAACCATTCTCACCGAGACGGACGTTTCTGAAATAAGAAATTTGCGGCTAAATAGTATATCTGCCCGTTTTTTATAGTGCACTGACCGAATAATCGACAACAATCTCATTATCATTCGCAAAGGTAAATCTGGCCTTAATCGTGCGCCCGGCTAGCACTTCCGGCAGCCAGTAACGCGCATCATCCCACATCTCATCGTAAGGTATCTTGTCGTGTGAGTACCATTTTGGCGCAACTTCGTCACTTTCACGCAGATGCCCCTGCCACTGATAAGCCACAAAGACAAACACGGTCAAATTCCATTCCGGTCTAGCCGGAAAGGTGAAGGTGATCTCTCCGGCGGGCTGAATGTCCAGCGCCAGAAGTCCGGTTTCTTCTTCAAGCTCTCGTCTGGCTCCATCAAACAGCGTTTCGCTCGCTTCGAGTTTGCCGCCAAAAGCCGTGATCTTACCTTCGCCAAAGCCGCGCTTTTTGTAGCCAAGCAGGATGTGGGTATCTGTCAGGGGAATAATCAGCGTCCGTCGTTGATCCATAAAATAACCGCCACTACATGTGTTTTGCGTGGCGGTTATTATAATACAGCTTACGTGGGGTGACTTTAAGCCTCTACTCTGGATGGCGCATGGATCATTTGATCGAGAATGCGCTCAAGGGCCATTGTGTGACTACAAACGTGGCGAGTCTGGAAAAAGCCGCAGTTGCACTGCCAGTTGCCATTTTTATACGTTACGGTGTGTGTGCTGTTTTCACCATTAAAATTGACGGAGAAATCTGTAAACTCAATGCGGTTGCGTTCTTCGGCATAGCGCTTGGCTTTTTCGATCTTGCCAATCATTGCGTAGTCCATGGGTGTAAAGCTCCTTTTTTGCTAATGGGGCCTTCAACACGTCCAAATAAAAAAGACACGCGGCATTAGCTACGTGTCTTTTTAGCCCGAACTATATGTCAAAAGATATTTGGACATGATGACTGCCACCTTTTTTATTTAAATGATGGTTAAATTGAGTATAAGAAGTTTTCGGTCTAAAGTCAAATTAGCGAAAAAAAACACAAGAATGACTCATTCACTCTACATTCACATCCCGTTTTGCCGGGAACGATGCACTTATTGCGCCTTTAACACCTACACCGACCGCAGCCCATTAATAGATGGCTACGTGGGCGCTTTAGAAAATGAGATGACATTCCTCGCCACATTAAGCGACAAAGTTCCCGTCCACACTGTTTATTTTGGTGGCGGCACGCCCAGCCTGTTAAGTCCGGTACAGATTGAGCGGATTCTGCAAGCGGCCCGCCGTTCATTCAGTGTAACAGATGATGTGGAGATTTCGCTGGAAGTCAATCCCGGAACCGTCGATAAGGAATATTTTACGGCACTGGTCCAACTCGGCGCGAATCGTTTCAGTCTCGGCGTTCAATCGGCACAGGCGGATGAGCTTATGATGTTTGGCCGCTTGCATGATTGGGTCGATGTCGAACGGGGTGTATCGGATGCCCGTCAAGCCGGAGTAACCAATCTGAGCCTTGACCTCATCTACGGCGTCCCCAACCAGACACTGGACATATGGCAGGACAGCTTGCAACGAGTTCTGGATTTAGGGCCTGACCATTTATCGCTCTATGCGCTGGGGCTGGAATCAGGCACGGAAATGACCCGTCAGGTGAAATACGGCGAGTTGCCATCCCCTGACCCGGACCTTGCGGCGGACATGTATGAGCTTGCTAGCGAATGCCTCGCAGCGCAGGGGTTTATCCAGTACGAAATCAGCAATTGGGGCAAGCCGGGCACGTTTTGCCAGCACAACCTGCAATACTGGCGCAACCTGCCTTATCTGGGCATTGGCGCGGGGGCGCACGGTTATGCCAATCGTACCCGCATCGTGAACGCGATGCGTCCCGAAGACTACATGCAGCGCCTGACTGAGCCGCCAAATATGACGCTCTACTTTCCGCAAACACCCGCTACGATCAAAGCCGAACCCATTAACGACGAGACGGATCAGTTCGAGTCGATTTTCATGGGGCTGCGCTTGATTAATGAGGGTTTATCATTGGCTACTTTTGAGGAACGCTACGGCTTTCGGCTTGAGGATAAATATGGTGAACAAGTCAAGTGGTTGAAGGATAAAAATTTGATTATCCAGAAAGAAGACCGTCTGTTTTTGACCCCCCATGCACGGCTAATCAGTAATCTTGTGTTTGAGCAATTCGTAGGAGAACCTGCCGGATGAAACGCCTTTTAACATTAATTATGTTTTGTGTGCTGGTTATTTCGGCCTGTGGTGATGACGATTCCGATGGCGATGGGGCGACCGCAACCCGCAATGTGACGGCGGTTCCTACTGTCTCACTAGCCCCCGCCACGCCAACTATTCCACCCGACATTCGTCCCACCCTTGAAACGGGGTTTGATGAGTTGCAAACGGCGCAGGAGACCATCGCCGGAATTTGGAGCAGTCTGCAAAGCGGTGAGGAAGTGTCGTGCGCGGATGAACTGCCGGAATTTGGGCTGCCACAGGCTTATCAGGGTGATGATGCCGTATCGGTGCTGCTGTTCTCCGCCGCCGCCCACCTCGACACCGCCTATCGCTTATGGGAGGCCGAGTGCCAGAATCCACGTTCTCAACCACCCGCTGAGATCATTGATCAAGGCTTGCGGGAAGCGTTATCGGCGGGCGATGATCTCAAAGATGCTGAGGCTATTCTCGAAGGCTAACGTCGAGAGGGGACATTTTTCTCGCAGGACGCCCCGTACAATAATGTCGTCATTCGTGTAGGGACGTGCCGTTGCACGTCCTGTGCGTAATTGACGTGGGATGGATTAATAAACACATTTTAAAACTGTTACCCTGTCAGGAGGCTAACCAGACCGAAGCATGAACGTACCTTCATCGTAGGATGCGCTCTGCTATAATACGCCGTCAGGTAGTGGAGACCTATGGACTGATGAATGATTGTATGTTGACGGACACGGCAGTGCCGTGTCCCTACGGGAATCGTAAATAATCGTAGGGACGCCATCTATGGCGTCCGCCACCTAAACAGCCCATCACCAGAAAAGTTGAAAGGGGTTGCCCTTGATTAATCGTTCACCGCGTACTATCGCGATATTCAGTGCTATTGGCATTTCCATGATGCTCATCATCCTGAGCCTTATCGGGATGCTGTCACCTGCTGAAAGTGCAGGACGGGTACCACTGACCTTTCTCGAAGATATTCTCGGCGGAGCCAGCACATCCTTCGAGGGCACGGCTGCCGAGATTGCCGAAATAAGGGCGCTGCGGGTACGCAATGCCGAGTTGGAACAGGCGTTGATTGATTTGCAGTCCGAGGTTGCTGAACTGCGGGAATATCGCAGCGACTATGACCGGCTGGCCCAGCTTCTGAACTACACCACCCGCGAAGATTGGAACTATGTAGCGGCGGATGTCATCGGACGTGATACGACAGGTGTGCAGGCCATTCACATTGACCGGGGAACCCGTGATGGGGTTGAAGTTGGCGATCCGGTCGTCAGTGAGGCTGGATTGGTCGGTCGAGTGACGGAAGTCAGTGCGACCGGGGCCGAAGTGCTGCTTATCACCGATCCTGCCAGTTCAGTGAACGCCCGTGTCCAGTCGTCACGTGACAATGGTCTGGTGCAGGGCACGATCAGCGGTGATCTGGTGCTGGCTTTTCTGGATACCGAGGCCGAAGTCCGCCCCGGTGATCTGGTGGTCTCCTCTGGCGAAACTCAGGCATTTCCCGCCGACATTATTCTGGGGCAGGTTACGAGCGTTAGTTTGACGGATGATGAACTATTTCAGGAAGCGCCGATTGACAGCCTCATCAATTTCTCGCGGCTGGAAATTGTACTGGTGATTACCAACTGGGAGCCAACGGACCTGAGCTTCTTCGACGATGATGAGAATTAGTGCATGGCGATATATTATGTCGGAGTCCCGTTATTAATGATTGTCGCGGTCCTGGATGCGACCGTTATGAAGCTTTTTCAATTGTGGGATGGGGCGCTGTCGCCCAATTTGATGCTCATGGTGATCGTCTCATGGGCCCTGGTCGTAGAGTTACGCGAAGGGCTGGCGTGGGCCGTCATTGGCGGCATATTTCGGGATTTGTTATCTGTTGCCCCAACGGGAAGCTCGTCACTGGCTTTTGTGCTCATTGTCATCGTCATCGACATGTTCATCCCGAAATTAGGCTGGCGCAATGCTGTCATTCCACCCGTCGCGGTCGGCGCTGCCACTTTCTTTTATGACATTATGCTGTTCATCCTCTTACAGCTTGTTGGCTACAGTCGCCCCTTTTTCTATGGATTATCGTATGCTGCTTTACCGGGCGCTGTCGAAAATATCATTTTGATGGTGTTTGTTTTCCGTGTGGTAGCCGGGGTAAACGCCTTCTTCAGACCGCCGCGTGCGACAGCGTTTTAATGGGTCAATAAAAGGCAGCCTGTGATATAGGCTGCCCGATGACTACTTATTTTCCGAGCTTGAAAATCGTCCGCGCAATCCCACCTACGACGTCAAAAAAAGCCTCCATACCGTTCTTCGCGCCAGATATTCGCTACGTTGTTATAACCCGCATTTTCCCAGAAGCCGGGGCGATCTTTTTCGGTGAACTCAAGGCCACGAATCCACTTGCCGCCCTTCCACAGGTAACGATTCGCATCGACTTTGTTACCCGGCACAGCACCCATCAACCCGCGCACCGGATAGCCATGTTCTGGGTCAAGCGCTTTGCCGTCGTACTGGTAGCCGAGTAGGAAGTTATCGGCTAAAACCGCATCAAGCGATGTGTTGGTCGTATAGCCATATTCGCAGTGCTGGATACAGAATTTTGCCGTATCCTTGAGCTTGATAAGACCCTCGTCAATCAGGTCCTGCACATGGACACCAACCCACTCCGTGTTGAATTTACTCCAGCGGGTAACACAGTGGAGATCGAGCGTTGTGGTGCGGGTGGGCAGTTTCGTAAATTGCTCCCAATTCCACTCCACAGGCTCTTCAACTTCACCCCAGATTTTGAACGTCCAGTTGTCCAGATTTTCATAAAGGGGAATGGGGCCATAATGCAATACGGGAAACTTGAGAGTCAAAGATTGACCGGGTGGAAGCCGTCCGGCTTTCTTCATGGCATCTTCTTTTTGTTTGCGTTCCTGAAATTCGTTCACAACTACTTCTCCACATGCCATTACGATAGTATCCCAAGTATACCAGAGTAGCCATAAAAATCCCCAGGAAGCCTTTCGAAAATTCCTGCTGTGATGGGACGTGGTGACAGGTCGTCCGACTGGCACCAGAGCCAATCAGTACAGTGCGCAGGGGTGTACGAACGACTGGTCATCGACTCTAGATGTGGTTCCGTGTTCTGCGGCGGACACAGCACTGCTGTCTCCCTACGGGATGCGCGGGTTTTCGTAGCGACGCCCAACGGCGCGTCCGTTAGGTACGAATTGACATGCCTGACAACTTGTTCGTAGTCCCGTGCGCAGGTTAAAGACGTCACTCCCCATAATTCATGATATGCTTTATTGATAAGTTATTATTCGCTACTCCATGATTAGAAGGCAACCATGTCTGAACAAAATAAAAGGCTTGTTCGGCGCTATTACGATATGGTTCTCGATGGGAAGCATATGGCTACACTCGATGAGATATTTGCAAGTAATTTTGTTGGGCGTATGTCCAATGGTGCCGACAGCCATCTGGAAGCGTTCAGGGCGGCACTATTGACAACTCATACAGCCTTTCCAGATTTAAAAGTTACTATCCATGAACAAATCGCCGAAGGCGATAAAGTTGTGACGCGCTGGTGGGCTGAAGGTACACACCGGGGGCCTTATATTGGGATCATGGAGGCAACTGGAAAATCAGTCGTTTTTACCGGCATTCATATCCATCGTGTGCGAGAGGGTCGTATCGTAGAACTCTGGGAAGAAGTCAATTTGTTGGGACTGATGCAACAACTTGCTTCCTAATGCGGCTGTTGGCTGGAAAGTATACTCGTTGAGAAGGTTCGGGCTGGCAAAAGGTGAGCATCTCAACTACCTGGGGTCCTAGCAAAAACTCTGAACGTGACATGAGAAGCAGTCAAGGCTCTAGCTATCATTCCGACCATGCTTAATCGTCTTGGGCATTGATTTTCAAATAGGTTCCAAATAGACTTGACATGACCTGGCAGATTGTCTATCATGTTGCACAGTCATTCCTGAGTAGCTCAATGGCAGAGCAATCGGCTGTTAACCGATGGGTTGTAGGTTCGAGTCCTACCTCAGGAGCTTTTTCATTTATACCTCACAAAACACCCCCACCCTTAACAAGGCCGTATATATTATTTCCCATCTGGCTTCCCGTGCGTTAAAATCGCCACATGAACCTTTCGCAAGCGCTGTACGATTATTACGGACTCCAGAATGTCTCAATCACCGTTGGTCCCCGGCAATTTGTGGCGGAGACTTTCGTGGTTCAAAAAACGTCGGGACACCGCTATTTCTGCAAAGTAGTCGATAAGCCACTTTTTATTGCCAAAATCATTGCGAGTTTGCCAGCTCTGGTGGCAATGCACGAGGCAGGCTTTGCCAGAATAAATTATCCCATCAAGACGACCGAAGGTTCATTGTATTTGCTTGTGGATGATACCCTCGTTGTGCTCTACAACTACATTGACGCTCCACAGTCTTACGACTATGATGTGCGCGGGCTGGGCAGGTTGATAGGGAAACTGCACAGTGTCATTTCCCGTATAACCACTAACATTAAACAGGAGAGTTTCACCTTCGCCTACAAAGCCGAGTTCGAGGAATTGTACCGCCGAATATTGCAGGGTCAGCAGGTGGATGACGTGCTTACTATGCTGCAAGTTCTCCTGCGTGACCGAGAATCAGAACTCGCAAGGTATTTTGCAGTGCTGAATGAGGTCCTTTCAGCCTGTCGTGAAAACCATTTTGAACTGGTTATCACGCACGGCGATGCTGGAGGTAATGTGCTGGTCAAGGCTCCTGATGACATCTATATTGTTGATTGGGATGAGATTTTGCTGGCTCCACGTGAGCGTGATCTGTGGATTATGAACACCGATCTTGACTTCATGAGCGGATACCGGGAAATTTATCCCGGTTACGAAATCGACCCGCTGGCGTATGATTTCTACGTGTCTTCGCAGTATTTTTACTACCTGCATTACTACCTGACTGAGATAGTCAGTGAGAAGGTAGCTGCATACAGAATGCAAAAGCTGGAAGAACTTCGCCAGTATTTTGATGGCTGGATTCGTTCGCATATTAAAAGTGTCTATGAACGTTATTCGTCTGACAGCGTTTGATAAAGCTCCACCTGCAACCGGGCTGTGTTCTCCCAGGAGAAGTCTCTGGCACGGGCTAATCCCTTTTCGCGCAGTGATTGCCGCAAAGTATCATCTTCAATCAACTGCCGCAGACCATGCACTATTCCATTAATGTCATCTAACGGAACCGTCAGGGCGGCATCACCCGCAACTTCACGCAGCACCGGAATATCTGAAATCATCACCGGAACACCACAGGCCATTGCCTCTAATACCGGCAGGCCAAAGCCTTCATACACGGACGGCACGATTAAACCATATGCGTTCTGGTAATAATTGAGCAGGGTTGGCGGTTCGGTATAGCCGGTGAACTCGACATTGACCTCTAGCTTTTCGACAAGCGATGCCAGCTCAGGATATGAACCGCCTTTGGCCCCACATAACACAAGTTTCGGGGCATCTTTCAACTGACTATATGCTTCAATAAGGCGCTTCAGGTTTTTGCGCGGGTCGAGCGTGCCGACATAGAGCAAATACGGCTCGTCATGTGTGGATTGCTCGACAGGTTTAAATATTGAAGTGTCAACGCCCAACGGGATAACCACAACACGATGTTCCTCAAGGCCGAAGTAGTCACAGATTTCACATTTGACCTGCTCGGAATTACAGATAATGCGGTCGGCGCGTCGTGCTGCCACCGGGACCCACCGTTTGAGGTAAGCCAGCCGCCGTCGCGAAACCACTTCAGGATAATACGCCCACGACATATCCCAGAAATTGACGACCGATTTCGCCCGCCGTGAGAATGGCAGTTGATAATTCGTCCCATGCACAATATCGCTCTGGAAGCCGAAAATACTTTCAATGCCGCGTACACGTAAGCCCCAGAGCAAGGAAATCAGGCTGCTGTTGGCTCGGTAGCTGTGGATTGAAAAATTAGCGGGAAAATCACCGGGAAATTGAACGGGAGATGACGAGGTGTAAAACAACTGGTAACGGGTCTCCTGGTCCATAGTTGCAAGCGCTTGCA
>JAKEEQ010000105.1 GCA_022616515.1 Chloroflexota bacterium
ACTTGTCATTGAACTGTCCTCCTAAGTTGGTTGGTTTGCTGACTTCCCATCTTGGGAGACAGTTCTTTTTTGTCAACCCTATTTCACATAGAGCGTATCAGATGAGCACAGTTCCAAAGCGATTGTAGACTGGTCTGGTGAATGGTTGTATTACAACTTCGGAACGTCTGCCGGGTCAGAATTGCATCGAGTCCGTATGGATGGCTCTGATTCAAGTCTAATTACTGCCAGTGCAGAGGGCCTCTCATATCTTGGCTATACCGAAGACTGGGTATTTTACGCAGTGAACGTCCTCGACCAGCCAGCTAAGATTTATCGAGCACCATATGCGGGTGGCAGTTCAGAATTGATTTACGAAGGCATTCTAGATACAGTTTTCTCTGTTTCGCTTCGTTCTGACGAGTATCTCTATTTTAGAGCCTATGTCCCGGACCGTACCCGGGAAGACATTCCCAACAGCCACCTGTTTCGGATGGCTGTTGATGGCAGCGGTCTGGTCCAGATCACCAATTTTGATGCCGAGCTTCTCGACGCACAGTGGGGACCGGACGGTGACAGTATCCTTGTCCAACAGGGCGTAATGGAATTCGGTTGGAATGACATTTACCTCATTTCACCGGATGGCGCTGAAATCACGACCATTTCGAAGGGCGGTGACTACTTCAGGACATGGGATGGCGATGCCGTTATCGTCAGCCGCGTGATCGAATTCAACACCAATGACCTGTTCCGGGTCGGCCTGAATGGGGAAGAAGAACGCATTACCCCTTTCGAACAGTTGACATTATGGGTTGGCTGTGCTGGCGAGTAGAGCTTAGGTTTTTGTGCTTCTGGCAGTGGGCTGTACCAAAGCCACGCGGACAGGTATTATGCTGAGCCTGCTGCTAGCGATGCTGTCTATGATTTTTGGTGACCAATAAATTATTTACCAGCCGGGACGGGTTCCCGGTTTTTCATTCCTCCTCGTCGGGGCGATAATATTTGCGACCCTTCAGTTTATCCGGCAATAAATCCTCATCGGTATAGGTTTCGTAGCCTTTGCCATAGCCCACTTCCTTCATCAACTGCGTGGGGGCATTGCGCAGATTCATCGGAATGGGTAAATTGCCATGCTTCTTCACATCGTCCACTGCCCGAAAATAAGCCTGATAGGAACTGCGGTCTTTGGGGGCGCGGGCCAGATAGGTCACACCGTGCGCCAGATTGATAGCGGCTTCGGGATAACCAATCGTCTCCACTGCCCGGAACACCGCATTTGCCACCACCAGTGCTGTCGGCAGCGCAATGCCGATGTCTTCCGATGCAAAAATAACCATGCGCCGCGCAATAAATTTGGGGTCTTCGCCCGCCTCAACCATCCGCGCCAGATAATACAGGGCCGCATCCACATTACTGGCTCGCATCGACTTGATGAAGGCGCTGATGGTGTTGTAGTGTTCCTCGCCTGCCTTATCGAAGCGCAAATGGGGGGATTGCAAGGTGTCGGTCAGGGTTTGCACGGTCAGTTCACCATAAAGGTGCATCGTGTCATCCAGCATGGTGATCGCCTGCCGCGCATCGCCATTCGCCATGCTAATCAGCCAGTTCAACGCCTCCTCGCTGATGGAGATATTCGGATAGTCCGCCTCCAGCACGTCCAGTGCCCGGTCGATGACGGCAAGCATATCTTCCGGGGAAAGCTCGTGGAGGATGAACACGCGCAGTCGGGACAGCAGCGCCGAAATGACTTCAAAGCTGGGGTTTTCGGTGGTGGCTCCAATCAGAGTCACCGTACCGTTTTCGACATAGGGCAGCAAAAAATCCTGCTGAGCCTTGTTGAAGCGGTGAATCTCGTCAATGAACAGGATGGTGATCTCATCAGATTGCTCAGCAGCGTCAATTATTTTGCGCAAATCGGCTTTCCCGGCAGAAACGGCACTTACTTCATACAGGTTGGCGTTCATGTGATTGGCATAGATGCGGGCCAGTGTGGTTTTGCCAACGCCGGGTGGTCCCCAGAAAATCATCGAAAACAACTGGCCGCGTTCGATGGCAACGCGCAGTGGTTTACCGGGTCCAACGAGATGCTGCTGCCCGATAAACTCATCCAGATTTTGCGGGCGAATGCTTGAGGCGAGTGGTTCTGTCATTTCGCTACCTTTGCGACCAATTTTCGTGCAACAAGGGTATCATTCTCATGACCGAAACAGTAGCATCGAATTTGCAGGTGAGGAGAGTGTGAATGCGCTATGTACTGCACGACATGATTGGCAGAGGCGGGATGGGGGCCGTCTATAAAGCCACTGATCGCCTGACGGGGCAAGTGGTGGCGCTTAAAAAGGTGACGACCAGTCTGAAGAGTCTGGTGCTCAACACGCAGGATATATCGGTAAGCCCGGACCAGATGTCACTCGCCCACGAATTTCAAACGCTGGCAAGCCTGCGCCATCCCAACATCATCAGTGTACTGGACTACGGCTTTGATGAGGGCGGCAAGCCATTTTTCACGATGGATTATCTGCACGACGCCACGAATATCGTGGAAGCGGCGGCAGAACGCAGCATTGAGGAGCGGATTCAACTTATCGTTCAGGTGCTGCAAGCGCTGGCCTATCTACACCGCAACGGCGTGATTCATCGCGACCTGAAACCGGGCAACATCATGGTCGACGGGCGGGTGCGTGTGCTCGATTTTGGCATTTCAATGCAGGTCAGCCATGCAAAGTCCAGCATGGCGGGGACGGTGTTGTATCTGGCCCCGGAGTTGTTCACTGACCAACCAGCCAGCTTTGCCAGTGACCTGTATGCGATTGGAGTCATCCTCTACGAGCTTTTGACGGGACGCCATCCCTTCCGCGAAACGGGCGAGTCGATCACCAATCTGGTGAATGCTGTCCAATCAGAAAGGGCGGACCTGGACGCGGTGAGCCTCACTGATCTGTCGAATATTCTCGGCAAAATGCTGGAAAAGGACCCGCGAGACCGCTACCACGATGCCAGTGCAGTTATCCGCGATTTGTGCAAAGCGACCGGGATTGCTGTGCCCGAAGAAACGGACATCATCCGCGAGAGCTACCTGCAAGCGGCGCGATTTGTGGGGCGTGATGAGGAACTCGCCCGGTTACAGCAAGGACTGGACGATCTTCAGGGCAATCGGGGCAGTTTCTGGCTGATTGGCGGAGAGAGCGGCGTTGGAAAATCACGTTTATTGAACGAACTGCGCACCCATGCTCTGATTATGGGCGTTGATGTGGTAGTCGGTCAGAGCGTGGAAAGCGGTGGACGTGCCTACCAGCTCTGGCAGGACATTATCCCGCACCTGCTTCTGCGGGTTGAGATAGATGATTTTGAAGCGGGGGTCTTGAAAGAATTAGTGCCTAATATCGGTGCTATTCTGGGACGCGAGATACCCGATGCCCCGGAAGTGCGCGGCGATGTGCAGCAAGCCCGCCTGATGAATACCATCAAGCAGATCATCCAGCGCATAGAGACACCCGCATTAATCATTCTGGAGGATTTGCAGTGGTCACGGGAAAGCCTCAATGTGCTGCAAAATCTGTCCATTGACCGCTTGCCGCTGCTGATGGTCGGCACGTACCGCAACGACGAGCGGCCCGATCTGCCCCAACTGTTATCAAGTGCCGCAACTCTGACTCTTGAGCGCCTGAGCGATGCACAAATCGCTGAACTCAGCGAGGCCATTCTGGGTGAACAGGGCCATCATCCACAGGTGGTGGACTTGTTGACTAACGAAACGGAAGGCAACACGTTCTTCATGGTCGAGGTGATCCGGGCACTGGCTGAAGAGGCAGGCGGGCTGGATCATATTGGTTTTAGGACACTTCCCAGAGGCGTTTTTACGGGCGGTATGCAGCGGCTGGTGCAGCGTCGCCTCGACAAAATCAGGCCGGAAAATCGCCCACTGCTCAATCTGGCGGCGGTTGCCGGGCGGCAGATTGACATCAACCTGTTAACCCATCTTGCCCCACACACCAACATCGAAACATGGTTAAGTTATGGGCAGCAGGCGGCGGTCCTGTCGGTGATTGATGGCCGCTGGCAGTTCGCTCACGATAAACTGCGCGAGTCCGTGCTGGACATACTCAATGATAAGCCGGACCTGCACCGGCACGTTGCAGAGGCAATCGAAGCCGTATACGACCCGCAGGATTACATCGAGACTCTGATGAATCACTGGCGCGAGGCGGGTGACACTGCCCGCGAAGTCATCTATCTCGACCAGTACATTGACCGGGTGGTGGATTACGGCGTGGATTTTAACGGCGCGATTGACCTGCTTCAGCGGGCGATTGACCTTGATGGGGCAACACCCTGGCGTATTTTCAGGATGGCGGCGGTTCATCAACGGTTGGGCAAATTTGATATAGCCGAGGATTACTATAAGCGGGCGCTGGCACATGAAGACATGACGCCCACCGAGGAAATGCGAGTACGCAACAGTCTGGCGTTTATGCTGGTCATGACGGGGCGTTATGATGAGGCACTGGCGGAGGCGAATGCAGTGATTAGTATGGCACGGCCCGACGATTATGAGAAACTGGGCAGCGCCTATAACATCATCGCGATGTGCCACCACCATCGCGGCGATTTTGACACGGCGCATGGATATTATGAACTTACCCTTGAGAACTATCGCAAGGACGGTGACCGGCGCTTGATTGCCGGGGCGTTGAGTAACTACGCGGTTCTTCACCTGTACGCCGATGACTACGAACCAGCGTATGACCTGTTGATGGAATCGCTTGAACTGCGGCGGGCGATTGGCGATCAGCTTGGCATGTCACAGTCCAACATGAATCTGGCGCTGGTGGTGGACAACATGGGCGATCTTGATAGGGCATACGATTACCATATGGAAGGGCTTGCCATTGCCCGCACGATTGGCTGGAGCGGGGGTATCGGTGTTTTTCTGACCAATCTGGCAATTAACCAGACCCGGCGTGGTAAGCTGGATGAGGCAATTGACATCGTAGAAGAGGCTCTAGCAATGCGTCGAGCAATGAACGATACACCCGGCGTTGCCATTGTGCTGAACGTCCGCTCAAAAACGTTATTCGAGAAAGGGCGTTATCAGGAGGCGCTGGCGTCGGCGGCGGAAGGGCTGGATACAGCGCGTCAGGTCAACAATCCGAGGCTGATTGCGCAGGCCATTCAATTGTGCGTCCAGAATTCGCTCGTACTGGGGGAACCTTACAAACACCTACTGGCAGAAGGGCTGGCCTTGCCCGATAATCAATCTATACAACTGACCGTTTTGCCGACGATGCTGCTGTATCTGGTGGCGCTTGAGGAGTTTGAGATGGCGGCGACGCTGCTGGGCACACTTGCCAATTATAACCTCGGCTATATCGAGCGCGATTGGGTGGCCCTGTACCAGCCACAAATCGAGGAACGGCTGGGTAAGCATGTATTTGAGACAGCATGGCAGGCCGGGCTGCAACGTGAACTGAGCGACATGGCACAGATGGTGAAGGAACGATATTTTTGAGATTGGAAACCCTCATTAAGTCCACAGCGACGGGATAACAGGTTTTGCCAGAATTGTGCGGGTTTATGGGAAACCGGGATCGGGTATACCCCCTCCGATGTGGTTTTTCGGAGGGGCGTGGTACACCGCGTCCCATATCATCGAAACATAACACGTATTGTAAAAAATTACATTATCCAGTCCAGAAAATGCCGCGAAATCGCTTCGCAACCGTACATTTTGTAGCGAACATGACGACATAACACATAGCAGTAAGCAACGTAAGGAATTTCTTGATGCAGCGTTATATCATCAAAGACCAGATTGGCGAAGGTGGGATGGGGGCTGTCTACCGGGCCTATGATCGTTTAACGAGCCAGCATGTAGCTCTGAAAAAAGTGCAAAAACCATCCAGTGAGTTAACCTTCGCCTCGAAATCGAACACGGCTGATTCACGGCTGGCACTGGCAAATGAATTCAAGACCCTATCCAGTCTGCGCCATCCCAACATCGTCAGCGTAATTGACTACGGCTTCGATGAAGACCAGCAGCCATTTTTCACCATGACGCTGCTCGATGAGGCAAAACCACTGCTGTCGGCGGCGTGGTCCATTTCCCTAGATGACCGTGTGCAGCTTATCGTGCAACTGCTGCGGGCACTGGATTACCTGCACCGTCAGGGGATACTCCACCGCGACCTCAAACCAACCAATGTCCTCGTCGTTAACGGCGAGGTAAAAGTGCTGGACTTCGGGATAGCCATGCAAACCACTAAAAACGAACATCCAGAAGGCGAGGTGGCTGGAACATTGCCTTATCTCGCTCCGGAAATGCTGACTGGAGACCGCGCCAGCCGGGCCAGCGATTTATATGCGGTGGGATTGATTGCCTATGAACTGCTAGCAGGCTGGTATCCCTACGATAAAAGCAATCTGGTTACCCTCGTGGAGCAAATCGTTAAGATCACGCCCGATGTAGAAATGTTGGATGTCTCGAAACGCCTGCGGGGGGTGATTGGGCGGCTGCTGGATAAAAATCCCCGCAAACGCTATCGCAATGCCAGCGACACCATCGAAGCAATTGGGCTGGCAACGGGCATCACCTACACCGAAAATCGGGCCGTGCGGGAGAGTTATTTACAGGCAGCACGCTTTGTGGGGCGCGAAGCCGAACTGCAACAGTTAACGGCTGCCCTGCACGAGGTGAAAGACGCTAAAGGAAGCCTGTGGCTGATTGGTGGTGAGAGCGGTGTTGGCAAGTCGCGGCTGCTGGATGAGCTGCGCACGATTGCGCTGGTCGAGGGGCTAATGGTCGTGCGCGGGTACGGCGTTGAGGGTGGAGGACTGTCGCTGCAATTGTGGCGCGATATCATGGCCCGGTTGGCGGTAGAGGTTGAACTCACTGACCTTGAGGCCGGGATTTTGAAGGACGTCGTGCCCAACATTGACCAGATCTTGCAGCGCGAGATTCCCGACGTGCCATCCATGACCGGGGCTGCCCACCAGCAGCGGTTATTATTGACCATGACCGGCATCATCAAGGGCCAGCCGGACCCGCTGCTGATTTTGCTGGAAGACCTCCAGTGGGCCGATGAGAGCTTGCAGCCAGTCGAAATGCTGCTGGGCGACCTTGAGACGCTGCCCATCCTTGTCGTGGGCAATTACCGGACCGATGAAAAGGTTGATCTGGTGGAACGGCTGCCGCAGGCCAGTCACCTTACCCTCGACCGCCTTAACCGGGACGAAATCAACGACCTGAGTTCGTCTATGCTGGGGGCAGTTGGCACGAACACGATGGTGATTGACCTGTTGATGCGCGAGACCGAAGGTAACACGTTTTTTCTGGTGGAGGTGGCGCGGGCACTGGTGGAAGAGGCAGGTGGGGAAACGAATGTCGCCAACATCACGTTACCGGTGCAAGTCTTTACGGGCGGTATGAAACAGGTCATCCAGCGCCGCCTGGATCGCATCCCGGCTGAACACCGGCCTCTATTGAAGCTTGCGGCAGTAATTGGGCGGCAAATTGATCCGGTGCTGCTGCATCATATTGTGCCGAATGTTGATCTGGAACGCTGGTTATATGTGGCATCGGATGTGGCAGTGATTGTTGTGCGCGACGAAGTGTGGCAGTTTGCCCATGATAAGCTGCGCGATGCTGTGTTGCAGGATTTAGGACGCCGCGAAAAGTTGGCGGTTCATCGCCGGGTTGCCGAGGCCATTGAGACGATATACTCGCCAGATGATTATGCCGAAATGTTAATGAACCACTGGCATGAAGCAGGCAACTCGGAAAAAGAACTCCACTATCTGCTGATTGCCGCCGAGGAGATGGTGTTCAAAAGTTCCCGCTATGACAGCGCCGAAGCCGCTCTTCAGCGCGGCATGAAAATTATGAAGTCGTTCCCGGCTTCACAATGGAAACTAAACAACATACACGGGCGGTTGTATGCGTTGAAGGCGGATTATCCGACGGCGGTCGAGAGTTACGAGCAGTGTCTGGCCCTGTCCGGTGAGGATAAAAAGCTTCAGGTCGACTCGCTGAACGGATTGGCGCAGGTGTATCGCTTGATGGGCGAACATGACAAAAGCATTGAAAACGCGAACAAAGCCGTTAAACTGGCCCGCGACATCAATTACGACCTCGGCATGAGCACGGCACTCAATCAGCTTGGTTATGTGGCGACCGATAGAGGGGAAGTGGCAAAAGCCCGCGCCTATCTGGAAGAGGCACTGGAACTGCGGCGCAAGGGTGGCGATGCGCTGGCAGTGGCTGCCGCTTTGAGTGATGTGGGTATCATCGCGCTGGCGGAAAGCGATTATGATGAGGCGCGACGCTATTTTGAGCAGTCACTTCAAATCCGGCGTGAAGCAGGTGCGCTGCATGGTATTGCCAGCGATCTGGGCAATCTGGGGGCGCTGGAATTTAATCTGGGCAATCTTGACGTGGCGGAACAATTTCACCGCGAGGCACTCGACATCCGCCGGACGATTGGCGAACTGTACGGCGTGGTGACCAGCCTCAATCAAACCAGCGAACTGCTCATGATCCGTGAGGAGTTTGAGTTGGCAACAGCTTTATTGGATGAAGCCCTGCAAATCAGCAAAGATATTGGCGACCAATACGGCGTGTCATGGTCGCTCAATAAACTGGCGGACATCTCCCTGCAAAAAAGGGATTATACAGCGGCGGATGCTCAACTTGCTGAGTCCCTCAAAGTGGCAACCGAGGTTGGTTATCAATCACTGGAACTGCGTGTGCATGAACTGCGGGCACTGGTCGCCAGCGAACAAAACCAACGGGCTGATGAACATTTGCGGGCTATGATCAAAATCGCGCTCGATCTGGATGTTACGCTGGCAAGGTATGGCTCGTTAACGGTTTTGGCGCGGCATTATGTGAACTGCGGGCGAACTGCGGATGCTGCCCAAATTACTGGCTATCTATTGCTCCAACCGGAACTTCCTTTCGAACTCAAGCATCAGCTAAACGCGCTGATTCCGTCCTTGAAGGATAACCTCGGTCAGGAGGATTATGACGAGGCGTATCAACAAGGAGCGTCATTGGATATGAATGCAATACTTTCCGCGTATGTGGGATGATGAGCTGGCAGTTTAAACCCTTCAAGTTGAAGCAATCGTGTTGCTAAGCCCCAGCGCATGCCACGTCGTCTGGACAACCAATCGCTCATAAAACCGTGCCATTTGCACGACGGTATAAGATTGGTCGTTACTCAACCACCAATCTGCCAATCCAAGTAGCGAGGAAACCAGATGATGGGCAGCAATTTCGGGCGGAATTTCCGACCGTTCCAGTTCGTCAGCGTGGTTCTCGACAATCTGATCAAGCACGATGAGCGTGATATGCTCGCGCAATTTACGTGAAAACGCGCGACTATCAAGAATGCTCCGGTACAAGGCTCTGTTATCGGCAACCTGCTGAAAGAAAAGATACCCTTCACGCTCGAATGAGTGATCAATGCGTGTTTCATGCAGGGATTCGAGGTCGGTGATTATTTGCGTGAAGACTTCCAGCATGAGGTCGTCTTTGCCCTCGTAATGGCGAAAGTAGGTCGCGTATCCAATATCTGCTCGATCTGTGATGTCTCGAATGGTGATGGTTTCATAAGGTTGTTCGTTGACCAGTTCGACCAGTGCCTGCGCCAGCAATCGTTTGGTCCGCGCCACCCGGCGATCCATATTTCACCTCCGATCTGAGCCATTTTTGCGAATATATTTCATATGAGCCACAGCCAAAATTCTACTGTTTGACCCGATTATGATACACGCTGTATCGTATGAGCGTCAGTATATCACGGTGAAGGTCAATCATCATGATTAACACTATCACGCCACTGCGCATCTTCCAGTTATGCCTTGTCCTGATGCTGGTCATCTATGTGCTGCTGCCGGGTACGGTCATCATTACGTTTCCGGTAAATTTGATCGGTGCTGTCCTTTTGATCGGTGGTCTGTATCTCGCACGCTATTCAAAACGGCTGTTCAAAGTAACCGGCACACCAATTTTGCCCACCGCAAAACCTATTAAACTGCACACATCAGGACCCTTCGAGTACACCCGCAACCCGATGTATCTGGGCGTTACGATAGCCTTGTTGGGAACTGCAATACTCACAGGGTCGCTGGTAAATTTTATATTTCCCGCGCTTTTCATGGTGATGATGGACCGTTTTTTTATCCCCACCGAAGAGGCAAATCTACGACATGAATTTGGGGAGCAGTTTGAAGCGTACAGGAAACAAACGAGTCGCTGGCTGTAATCGTTAACTGATCCCATCGTGAGTCCACGGCCTGCGGCGGGGCAGCCAGCGCGGAACATGGCGCACATACTCATCATATTCCGCGCCGAAACGGTCACGCAGGCCGGGTTCTTCAATCAACGGCATATAGATCATGTTTACCGCCATAAAAACCAGCGCCCATATCAAGACAGGCAGCGACCCGAACAAAATCGCCTTACCCAGCAGGATGCTGAACACGCCGCTAATCATCGGATTGCGGACATAGCGATACACACCCACCACCACCAGATGCCGGGTCGGGTCCCAGGGGGCGAGTGTGCCCTGCCCGACATTGAAAAATAGGCGGATGGTCATCACGAACAGCCATAACCCGCCGCAAAGCAAAGCAATGCCGAGTCCAATGGGTAAAAGGTTGAATGGGAACGACAATCCCCAGCCGATATTGAAATCCCTACCAATAAGCAATGTCGGGACAATAATCGTCACCACAAACGGGAGCGCTAAGATCGCCGCGATTTGCCTCAAAATGCCAGATCGCGATTTGCCATCCACCGCATCGAACCTTTCGCAATAGAAACTGTTCGCGTAAGTTTACCGCAAAAGCGTTACCGCGTTGATTTCATTCCGGTGATGGTGGGTTATAGGGCGAGTATTGAACAAAATCATAGCGAAACGGAATCGCATTTGCGGTCTGGATCACCTGCTCGATATGAAACTCCACGACCCGTTCGGCACCGGGAAAACTCGCCGCGCGGTCGGAATCCCAGATGATTTCTGCCTGCCCGCTGAGTTGAAGGGTGCTTCCTCCTGCAAAATCTATGAAGAGCAACCCGGCATGAGGATTCGCGGCGATGTTGCCGAGAGTGTTGAACATGGTATTGCCGGAATAGTCAGGGAATTCAAGCGTGGTGCTGTTCAAAACCCGCACGAATCCCGGATTTCCCCCGCGATGAGATGCGTCTGCTCCGCCACCAGAGAAGTAACTGGCAATGAAAAAGGTATCGGCCTGTGCAATCAGACACTGTTGAACACTGGTTAGCTGCTGCGTATGGCGGGACTCGGTGACCGCCGGGTCTGTCGCCAGCGGCATCCGCGCCTGAATATACTTCGGACAGTTGGAATATGCCTGCTGGATCGCCAGCTCGATTCCATCAGATTGTACCCGTGCCTCACCGTTGAGGCGGACCCGCTGCCGGGTAGCAAAATCAATGGCTATCAGACCCATGTCAGGGTTCAGGGCTAAATTACCCACCAGTGGATCGCCATCAGGGGGCAGGGCTTCTATTCGCACATTCTGACTGTCCAAAGCAGTGATAAAGTCGGGTTTTCCGGTCAAGAGAGATGCCCACACGCGGCCATCACCATCGACCGATCCCGCCGCCGCCAATATTTGACGCCGCAAAAAATCCTGAGCAATTGGCAGCATGGCCGCGTGGATACCTCGTCCGATGCGCCGGGCCATTGCCTGTACTCCAGCCTTTTTCTGTACTGCCAGTTCACCTTCGTGATAGGTCATTGTGGGCAGGTTCTCCAATAACTGCTAAAACAGACCGCAGCTTGGCCCGTGCGATGGGGCGTTGAAGTCTTCTGCCCCTGTGGTGGTGAATATTTCCAGACGAATACCGTCCGGGTCTTCAAAATAAATGCCCCCGGATGATGCGCCTTCCGCATGGGGAACGACGCCATCGTACAGGAAATGTACATTCATATCACGCAAGCGGTGCTCGACATGCTGTACATCGTCGATACTGCTCACCTGAAAGGACAAATGATGCAGGCCCGGTTGATTTTTTGTGAACCTGCCACTGCTTTGCTGCCAGAGCGTCAGAACGATATTCGAATCGTGACCTAGAAAGGCAAACTGGCGTTCCGGCTCCTCAGATTCCATAACCACATCAAATCCAAAGACCTGCTGGTAAAATTGCTTTGAGCGATCCAGATCACTTACGTTGAGGCCAATATGACCTGTCTTAAAGGTGGAAACGGCAGGTGTAGACATCTTGTAAAGCTCTCCTGTATGAAATACGGATTTGTGTCCATATCTAAATAACGTTAGATATGGATATTTGAGAGTATGCCATCGATTTTTATCCTTGTCAATAAACCTTTTGATGTGGAGAATATAAATGAAGCAATCTACACTGAGGCGATCTCATGACGACTGACAGCGAATTATTTGTATTTGTTGGCGAGGCACTGGCACTCGATTTAGTCAATACCACTGTTGTGATTCGCGGTAAACAACGTGATTTGCTCCAGACACCCGGTGATCTGGCACAATGGTGGGAGGCAGCCCGCCACCAGCATTCGCACATGGACAGGGTACGTGATGCGGAGCCTGTCGTTGATGCTGCCTTTCTGCGGGATGTCAAAGCGCTGCGAGACGCGCTGCGTCGTTTATTCACAGCCATTGCTGAGGGAGAGGAAGTTCCTGATGCTGAAATTGCAGTGTTGAATGATGTGTTGAGTATGGGGCATCCGGTCGTAGAATGGCAGGCCGGACAGGAGCCACAGATGGTGTACGACGCTTATCATGATGAACAGGCCGGGCTGCTTCTGCCGGTGGCGCTATCGGCACTGAAGTTGATCACCGAAGCCGATTTGACACGACTGCACAAATGCCATAATGATCGCTGTATCCTGCTGTTTTATGACACCACGCGGAGCGCGACCCGCCAATGGTGCAGCACGGCCTGTTTTGACCGGGAACGCTCTCTGCTGCGTTATGAAGAAAAGAAGCGTTCGGAGAACGGTTGATTACGAATCCAGAGCGGGTTGTGCTGTTGGCTGAATATTGATATGCGAAAATCCGGTCAGATGCGCGATAACGGCCCCGATAACCGTCACCAGCCCGAGTATCACCATGACCGTCGTGACATTCCATTGTTCGGCCAGTGCGCCGCTGATTACCGGGACGATGATCTATCCCTTGTTTTATGGTATCAATGATCGCGTAAGAACATTGTTGCAAGGACGGATTATTGCATCCGCACAAACATACTTTTAAGAAATGGGCGCTTGCGCTATCCTAACGGTCAGGGACTAAAGCGAAGAAATCAATTTGTGACAGCCACAGCATATATCAATCAACAGTATCTTGTTGTCGAAGGTGATTTTCAATGGCTAGTTGGATGTAATTTGCAATTATTTCTTCTTGCTCGTTCAATGTAAAAGATGGGCGGTACTTGGCAAACTGTTTGCAATAGAAGTCAATATCGATTATCTGCCCCATAGATTCGCTAAAGCTGTAGATGTATTTTTCATTTGCGCGATTTCTTCTAGCATCGATATGCATATGACCCAGTTTCAACAAGACAGGCTGTGAATGAGTCTTAGAGTTAATTGCTTCCCTACAACCTTCGGGATCACTGCTCAACCAGAGCTGTAAGAAGCGCGATGTATACAGAACAGGCAATTCATAGAAATATCCACTTCTATCCACCTCTTTGAGGAGTGTAATGGCTAATTTTCTTAACAATGGATACTCATCTGCACGAAAAAACGAGATTCTTGAAGGATCTATGCCTTGTGGCATAGTGGCAAACAGCCCGCCAGGTTCTATTTCGATATGGAACAATACCGATAAAGGCATTAAAGTCTTGTCAGTTGAGACAATTGCTTCTTCTAATTTCTGATAACGTACCTCAGGTGAGTACTGTCCTAAAATAGTATAGACCAAAGATGTTGCACGTTCTAATGTAACATCCCATTCGAAGCCATGAATTTCTTCACGGAAAATAATATCATCGCTGATTTTGAAAAGTGAGTTTAGGAAAAACATTTTTCCATCCGGTGTAAGGTCCTTAAGTTTATACTTGAATTGCTGTAAGAAATTGTCAAATCTAATCTTGTTCATTGCATACTCAAGAAGTTGATTATCAATTTCGGTTTGAGAGTTTGCTGCCGCGACAATAGCATCTAACTCTACATTGGAAATTTGCTCACTGGGTACAGATAACTGAAAATATACATCGAAGTTTGAAGGACTATAAATGTTGAGATATTCTCTTTCTATGCTGCGCATATGTGTAACCCAAGCACCAAAGTCAAATTTCGGAAACATTGCGTACACAATCTTTCTCGCTACTTCAATATCCTTAGCTGTCTCATTCAACAAAGTCTCTAAGAATTTTTTATCGTACTCACTTGCCTCTTTACCTGTAAATATGGATTTGTTCTGACGAATCACGTTGTAGATATCACGTTCAAACACACGTAGTGCCTCAATCGATATAAAGTCTGATTTGTTAACTTCGTCTTCAACGACTGGATATGTAACTTTGATGGTATTTAAGAAACGAAATACATCACGAGGAGTAGAAAGATATTCTTGTATCAGCGTAATTCTGTCACTCACGTAATTGGAATCCCGCTGAAATATCGTTCTCACCGGACTATATCTGACTAAGTCTTTGGGGATTTCACCAAGCAATGCCGCGAGCTTGCCTAATAAAAATTGTCTTAGAGTCAATATATCTGGAGATGGCAATTCAAACGATACTTGCACAATCTTTTCGAGATAATTATCACCCCACTTTCCAGAACTATCCAATGCCTCTGAGACTATATCCTGATCAAATGCCAATAGGTAAATAGTATTCGAGAAATCTGCGACAGCTTTGATGACAGTGAACAATTGTTTGATTTCGTCGGAAGCAAGTCGATCAATATCATCTATCACAATTATTATTTTTTTACCAGACTCTGCTAGACGCTGATTCAAGCGCTCTTTAAGCGCAAAAATATCTTCAGTTGTGTACAGTCTATAGATGCCTTGAGCGGCACTACCCAATAGTTCTAGCTCTTTTATTGGTACTTTCGAGAATGTATCCCCTATAGTTTTCAGAGAATCAGTGATGGGCTTGAATCTCTCTTCTAGCCTTGTGCGTAGCACCGCCTGTAATTGTTCAAAGAAGGAACCTAACAAATGCTGAGACCCAGCAAACCACCAAGGATTAAACCGTACAATTATGACATTTTCACTATCCAGTTGTTCCAAATAATGAAGGACGAACTCAACTGTTGTCGTTTTTCCGGTTCCCCATGCCCCATATATTGCCATCACAAGTCCATCTGGCGATGACATTTTATGGATACTCTGTGCAAGCATCTCTGCAAAGTTTGCATAGCCAAATTCATCAGATTCAGGATTTTTTAGAGGCTTATCACTCCAAAGGAAATTTTCATTGGTCATGTTTGATTCCTTTACTGGCTTTTCTACCCTTCTTGTCGATATCCGCTAATAAGTATACTGCAAAACGCCACGTGAACTTTGCAAGCGACAATTACAGACAAGCTATCTTGTGCCATCGTTACAAGCACACTTTTAAGAAACGGGCGGTTGCGCTATCCTAACCAGAAGCGTTAAAAGGGAACAGTAAACGAGTAGGGTATGACAGAAGAAGCTGTAAAAGCAACCAACTTTATCGAAGAGATTATCAACGAGGACCTTGAATCGGGGCGCTTTGATGGGCGGGTACACACCCGTTTCCCGCCGGAGCCAAACGGCTACCTGCACATCGGCCACGCCAAGGCCATCTGCCTCGATTTTGGCATCGCCGAGAAATATAGCGGCAAGTATAACCTGCGCTTTGACGATACCAATCCCACCAAAGAAAAGCAGGAATTCATCGACGCCATTATCCGCGACATCAAGTGGCTGGGGTTTGATTGGGAGGACCGGCTGTTCTTCGCCTCCGATTATTTCGACCAGCTCTATGAATGGGCAGTAGAGCTTATCAAAAAAGGCAAAGCCTATGTCGATCATCTCAGCCAGGAGGAAATACGCGAGTATCGGGGGACGCTGACCGAGCCGGGCAAAAACAGCCCCTATCGTGACCGCTCCGTTGAGGAAAATCTCGACCTTTTCGAGAAGATGAAAAGTGGCGAGTTTGAAGAGGGTGAATGTGTTCTGCGGGCCAAAATTGACATGTCATCGCCCAATATCAACATGCGCGACCCGGTGCTGTATCGCATCCTCAAGGAAGAGCACCCGCGTACCGGCGACAAGTGGGTGATTTATCCGATGTATGACTTTGCGCACGGACAGTCGGATTCGATTGAGGGCATCACCCATTCGCTGTGTACGGTGGAATATGAAGCCCACCGCCCGCTGTACGATTGGCTGCTGGATGAATTGGAAATTTACCACCCCCGCCAGATCGAATTCGCCGGGCTGAGCCTGAATTACACCGTCTTGAGCAAGCGCCGCCTGATTCGATTGGTGCAGGAAGGGTATGTCAACGATTGGGATGACCCGCGTATGCCGACTCTGTCGGGGATGCGCCGTCGCGGATTCACCCCGGAGGCCATCCGCAATTTCATTGAGGAGACGGGCGTCACCAAAAAAGAAGGCATCAC
>JAKEEQ010000009.1 GCA_022616515.1 Chloroflexota bacterium
GGTGCCAAGACCGCCCGTCACTTGGGTAGTCCATAGCCCTGTCCGCAAGCCATTCTCCCTTATCTTTACACCTATGGGACGCCCAACGGGGCGTCCCTACGAAAACCGCGAAATCTCTATCCATTTTCGCAGATTACCGCAGCCCGCGGAAGAACTTGCGCACATCCCCGACCAGCAGTTCCGGCACTTGATGTGACGCATAATGCCCACCCTGCTCATATTCCGACCAGTGGACGAGGTTTTTATGGTCGCGCTCCGAAAATAACCGGAACGAGCGGAAATCATCGCCAAATATCGCCACTCCGATGGGTGTCGTGGTCGGCTCGGTAGCGTGTTCGGCATGTGCTTCTTCGTAGTAGAAACGCGCTGCCGATGCAGATGTTCTAGTGAACCAATAGATGCTGACATTGGTCAGGATGAAATCATCGTCCACACCATCCCCAAAGAGCTGACCATTCCACGCAAGCAATCCTGCGGGCGAATCCACCAGCGCATACGCCAGCGTCTGGGGCTGCTGCGATTGGAGCGTATTGTAGGCTGATTTGTAAGTGAGAAACCACTGCAATCGCTCCATTGCTTTCATGTCTTCAGGTGAGAGCTGCTCCATTTCGGCGGGATCGCCCGACGGGAACGAATAAATCTGTGTGACATGGACCCCGACAACATGATCGGGGTCGAAGCGACCGATCTGTGGAGAGATGTTCGATCCCATGTCGTTACCGGCAGCACCATACCGCTCATAACCAAGACCGTGCATCAACTCAATCCAGACCCTTGCCACGCGATATTGATTCCAGCCCTTCTTATGGGTTGGACCGGAGAAAGCAAAACTGGGAATGGATGGAATGACCACATGAAAAGCGTCTGCCGCGTCGTCGCCATGCGCTGCCGGGTTGGTCAGCAAGTCGATGGCCCTGAAATACTCCATGAATGTGCCGGGCCACCCATGCGTCAGGATGAGCGGCAAGGCATCAGGTTCGGGTGACCGGACATGCAGAAAGTGGATGTTCTGCCCATCAATTTCCGTCGTAAACTGCGGATAGGCGTTGATTTTCGATTCCCACTGACGCCAGTCATAGCCGTCACGCCAGTAATTTACCAGACGGTTGACATAACCAAGGGGTACACCGTAATCCCATTCCACGACCGGCAGTTCATCAGGCCAGCGGGTGCGTTCCAGACGGGCCTGCAAATCATCCAGTTCGCTCTGGGGAATGTCTATGGTGAAGGGTTTTACTTGCATCTTAGGCTCCTTGGTTTGAAAAAATTGTGTTGGTAACATCACCCCCTCCGGTCCTGGCGGACCACCTCCCCCGCCCTGCGGAGGAGGATCAACCGTATCTGCGTGAGATATGTCGACCACAATGTCACTGTGAAGGCGACCATCAGGCACTGTTGAGCCGTTAAGTCCCTCTCCGCATTTGCGAGGAGGGATTTAGGGAGGGGTGTAAAACGTCTTGAAATTCTACTCCAACTCAAAAGTTCATGGCTTTTCGGCGGCGGACGCCCAACGGGGCGTCCCTACGAACGATCCCAACTTACCGCAGGGACACGGCAGTGCCGTGCCCGCCTGCCTTCAATACCACGACTCGCCCCCGTTTACGAAAAAGCATCCCCTCTCACCCCAGGAGTTGGGGGACTTTTCCCGGCAGACGCCCCGATGTCATCCACGCGACCGAAACAGAGCAGCGTTTTCGACAGCCCACTGTGCAAAGGTATATGGTGGACGTCCGGTGACCTGTTCCACCGTTGATGTAACGGTATAACCAATCGGCGGTGTGTTGCCGTGTATCCACAGGAAATATTCGATAACCTCGGCGGGAAAACCCTCAGCACGCCACTGTTCCACAGCCTGCTCTCTGGTGAGTTCAACGAATGGAATGTCGCGCTGAAGGACTGAAGCAATGATGCGCACCATGTGACGTGGCGTAAGGACTTCAGGACCGGTAATGGTGTAGGTCTGACCGCCATGACCATCCTGTGTCAGGGCGACCAGCGCCACCGCCGCGATGTCTGCTTCATGAACAATAGCCGTCTTGCGATCGGCAAACGCCTGATGGACCACACCTTCATCACGAATCGACTCGGCCCAATCGAGCGCTCCGGTCATAAATTCAACAGGTTGCAAAAACGCCCATGCCAGCGCACTGGATTCGACAGCCTCTTCGAATGATCCTTTTTCGCCTCCCATCAGGACCGTGACCCGTTGTACACCAGCTTTTTCAGCCATTGCCATGATCTCATAACCTGTCTGAAGCGGTGCATAATCATCCCCTCCAAACTTGATTAGATGCAGACCGCTGATACCTTCCAGTGCTGGCTCCAGTGTTTCCGGCATCGTGAGGTCGCCTTTGATGACCTCCACGCCATCGGGAAAAACCGCTCTGGCTGGATTACGGGTAAGAGCGCGAACTTCATGCCCGGCATCGACAAGCTGCTTCACGAGATGACGCCCCACATTACCAGTTGCGCCGGTGACCAGAATTTTCATGTAGCCTCTCCTCAAGGGGAACAACCTTATCTATACTTCATTATAAGGGCCAATCAGGACAAGTTTCGCCCTCATTAGAAAGAGGACACAATTCATGTATTCGCCCACGATGCGGCTGCTGACAGTGCTGGAATTGTTGCAGTCTTATGAAGAAATGAGCGGCCCGGAACTTGCCCGGCGGCTGGAAGTCGATGTGCGCACCGTCCGGCGCTATATTCTCACCCTGCAAGATATGGGTATTCCAGTGGAGGCCGAGCGCGGACCCGGTGGGGCGTACCGGCTGGAGCGTGGCCGCCGCTTGCCGCCGCTGCTGTACAGCGACGCTGAAGCCGTTGCCATTACGCTGGGACTGCTTGGTATTCGGGAATTTCATTTTCCGGTGGATGTTGCCGCTGTGGAAGGCGCACTCGCGAAAACGGAGCGTGTCCTGCCCGAAAATCTACTGCATCAAGTCAGGAGTTTGCAGGAAGCCATCACCTTCAATTTTTCGCGCTATGGTTCACCGCCACCCGCCATCCTTGATAGCGACTTTATTGTGACACTCAGTTCGGCGGTTCACCAGCGGCAGCGCGTCTACATGCGTTACCGTTCATTCAGCGGCGAGGAATCCCAACGCGATTATGACCCGTATGGCATCGTTTTTAACGAAGGCTACTGGTACACCGCCGGATTTTGCCACACCCGTCAGGATTTGCGGACTTTTCGGGTGGATCGCATGTTAGCACTGGAACTAATCGACGAACACTTTGAGCGGCCTGCGGATTTTGATGTACTGAATCACGTATTGACGTCAGTGGCCTTCATCCCCGGTGCACAGGCGGTTGAAGTTGTGTTAAAGACGTCAATCGAGCGGGCACGCGAACACATTCCGCCCATCATGGGCACACTCGAAGAGTCCGGGGAAGATGTGATCTTTCGTCGCACCGCTTCCCAACTGGACTGGATTGCGCATGTGCTGCTTGGCGCGGATTTTCCCGTTTTTGTGAAGCAGCCGGATGAACTGCGCGACCTGCTGCGCGAGATGGCGGCGAAAGCACTGCAAATGGCGGGTGGATGAACTTTGGGCATCTCTTCCGTAAACGATTGGCGAGAGGACACTGTTTGTTGCCGGATGTGGCGGGTAATGAATCCTTACCGGGTCCGCACGAACCAATGGTGTCGGGTGCTGATCCCGTCGGACGCCCCGTTGGGCGTCCCTACGCCGATGTGTGTAGGGACGTGCAATGGCACGTCCTGGTTGACTCAATGGGCACACCAATCCTATCGCACCGGCAAGCCGCAAAGTCCCTCTCCTGTTCTCTCCATTTATGGGGAGATGTCGCGCTAGCGACAGAGGGGAAGGAGGGGAGCAAAACCGGCACCGTTGCTCAACCTCAATCCAGTAACTGACGCAGCTTGGATTCTGTATCTGTCTCTGGCAGGGGCACAAGGATTCGCATCAACAGACGGGCTTCACTGGTGAAGGCCAGCGTAACCGGCTGGAATATCAGGTATTCCATTTCAGGAAGCTGCAATTCAACGGGGAGCTCTCGTTCACGCCGGATTTCATGCAGCGGCCACCACTGTCGGAACTCCCTACTGATGTCATTTAATTCCTGAATAAGAGTGGCATAACGTTGGTCCTCGGTGTTTTGTCCACTCTCCATACGAAATTCCGACAACACGCTGCGGGCTTCACGTTCCCAGTTCACCATAATCTGGCGAAACAGGGGATTGGCGAAGTGATGCCAGATGATATTGCGCTCGTCTGGTGGATAAGCACCCCAATCCACCAGCAGTGTCTCAGCCTTGTTCCATGCCAGCACGTTCCATCCGAAGTCACGAATATGGGCGGGTGACGGTTCAAGGGTGTTCAAGATGTGCTGAAAAGCGGGAGTTATTACCTCATGAGATTCCAACGACATTGGTGGCAGTGGTCGCCCGGCGAGTTGATACAGATATGCCCGTTCATCACCATTAAGCCGGAATAATTGCGCCAGATTCTCCAGTACATCACCAGATACACTTATAGGCCGGGCCTGTTCAAGCCATGTATACCATGTCACGCTGATACCAACCAATTCGGCAACTTCTTCCCGCCTGAGTCCAGGAGTGCGCCGCCTTGCCCTGACGGATAGACCTAGATCTTCTGGCTTTAGTCCTTCACGCCGTGAACGCACGAAACTTGCTAATTCTTCCAGCCGCTGCTGTTCGGCATCGTCACGCATAGCCTGTCACCGTTTTATACCAGTATAAATTGCTTACTTGTTCCAGTATAACATGCCTGCCATGATGTTGGTGTTGGTAATGGTAACGTATTGGCTGATGAGAGATTTCTTTTTTCGGACAGCATATATGCTGTCCCTACGGGAATCGTGGATAATCGTAGGGACGCCATACATGGCGTCCGCTCACCTAAACCACCAGTCAAAGCGTTACCATCACTGTTATGTTTGACACCCAATCTGACTAAATGGTAGGAGCTAATGGCTGTGAACACTCGATTATGGGGCCTGCAAATCCCGTTAGCCACATTCGCTGGAATTACCGGAGTCATCCATTTCACAGTGCCGCCTGATCTGCCTGCACCGCTTGAATGGATGTATGATCTCTCCACACCCCTTCACTATATCTCTGGCACGGCAGAAATACTGGCTGCGCTCGGCCTGGTGCTGCCGGGATTAACCGGAATCCAAACCCGTCTCACGCCGCTGGCGGCATTGGGGCTGGTCATGGTGATGATTGGCGCGGTCGTCTTCCATATCACACGCGGCGAAGGACTTAACATTGTCGTGAATGTGTTTATCGGTGCGATGGCGGCTGTCGTCGCTTATGGGCGGTGGCAAATCAGCCCTCTACCAGACCGGTCAAGTCACAGGAAAGGACAGTTATCATGAGTATTCTGACCGATGACATGAAGCAATTAGTCGCGGAGCAGCGGCTCGGCTACGTCGCAACCGTATGCCCCGATGGAACGCCCAGGCTGGCACCACAGGGCAGCATTCTGGTGTGGGATGACGCCCATTTAATCTTCGCGGATGTGCGTTCGCCGGGTACGGTTGCCAACTTGCGCCACAATCCGGCGATTGAAATCAATGTGGTAGACCCACTGCTGCGCAAAGGCTATCGCTTCAAGGGTACGGCTACGGTTCATACCGATGACCCGTTCTTTAAGCAGGCTATGGAATTCTATCAGGAGCGCGGCGGGGGCACGGATATTGAGTCGATTGTACGGATGAGGGTCGAGTATACACAGGCCCTCATCTCACCGGAATATGACGACGGCGTGACGGAGGCCGAGGTAATCGGAAAGTGGCAGCGATACTGGCAGGACATTTTCGAGGAGGGACACGACACCATATCACAAGTATAATCATAGGATGCAGACATCCGCTGCAATGCCAGATTATACACGTCAGAGGAGATCAACAATGAGTGACCAGAAGTACCCCTATGTGAATCACATGAACATCCTTTACGATTCGCTGCAACTCATTGATGTCCCGTCGCTGGTAGAGCAGTGTACTGACCAGTGGTACAACCAGACCTTGTGCCAGGTCAACGACTCGGTGGTGCGGCTGGGCATCTTGCATGGCGAGTATCACTGGCACAAGCGTCAATGACTCCCCGCTAAAAACGGGGAGCTTGTGAAGCGGTGTGCTCACCACACACTTAATCACGACGCAAGTATTGACTAGCCTGTGAGGTTCGACCTCAAAC
>JAKEEQ010000106.1 GCA_022616515.1 Chloroflexota bacterium
GCGCATTGATCCGCGTCTTATCAAGCCAACGGTGAACTGGCGCACACATTTGAATATTGTGAAAGAAGAACCCGTTTTCACGACTCAGGTACAGTAACGACTACTTCCACAGCGGTTGGTTGCTCGTAGACGGGGTAGCACTGCCGCTATATTTTTGCAGGGGGCGAGCATTCGTGTTCGCCCGCTCACTCTGTGGGTAGGGCTATAAATCCCGTTTTGTGAATGTGGGACGCGGTGTACCATGCCCCTCCGAAAAACCATCCGCTGATGGGGCGAATATACCTGATCCCGGTTTGTTTGTAATCCATACTGTTTCTTTAAACGCACAACCGCGTTCCTACGACACGATTTGTAAGGACATGGTCAACTTTTGATCATCAACACCGAAGGAGAAACCACCCCCTTGCAAGAACACAATCCCATTCGTGTAGTACTATTTACAGAAACATTCTTACCCAAATTAGACGGCATTGTCCGCATTTTGTGCCTGACGCTGGATCATCTCAAACGCATCGGCGCGGAAGCCATCGTGTTTGCCCCCGGCGATCACGTCGAGAGTTATAACGGTTTCCCGGTATATTCCATTCCCGGCGTGACCTTTCCCCTGTACCCGGAATTGACGCTGGCCTTGCCCGGCAAACGCACCCGCGAGATTATTGAAGAATTTGACCCTACGCTGGTCCACGTCTTGAACCCGACCCTGTCCGGGATTCGGGGGATGCAGTTTGCCCGGTCACTGGATAAGCCCCTGATTGCCTCGTTTCACGCCAATATTATGGAAGGGGCCGCCCATTACGGATTAGGTTTCATGAAAACCCCGCTGTGGTACTACCATCGCCTCATCTACAATCAAGCGGACCGGATTCTGGCAACATCGAAACATATGGTGTCCGAACTGGAAGCACATGGTTTCAACAATGTGGGGCTGTGGCGGCGCGGAGTCCATGCGGGCAGTTTCTCGCCGAAATTCGCCTCTCAGGAAATGCGCGACCGCATCTCCGATGGCAATTCGGACAAAACCCTGCTGCTGTATGTGGGGCGGCTGGCCGCCGAAAAACAGATTCACCAGATTGCCCCGATTCTGGATGCCATTCCAGACACACACCTTGCGCTGGTTGGCGATGGCCCCTATCGCGCCAAACTTGAGGAAATCTTCGCGGGCAAATCCGTGACCTTCAACGGCTACATGACCGGCGACACCTTGAGTGCCGCTTATGCCTCTGCCGATATTTTCGTCTTTCCATCCTCCACGTTTGAGACGTTTGGATTGGTGGTTGCCGAAGCGATGGCAGCCGGATTGCCAGTGGTCAGCAGCCGGGTTGGCGGCGTCCCGGAGGTCATCACGCACGGCGACAACGGCTACATGGTCGAGGTCGATGACGTTGCCGCCATGATTGAGCATGTGCGGATGTTGGTCAATGATCCGGCGAAACGAGAAATGTTTGGACGACGTGCTCGCGAAGCCGTCGCCCCTCTGACATGGACCAGCATTATGGACGAGTTATTCGATGTTTACCGCGATGTGATTGAAATCTATCTTGCCGCGCAGGCTGCCTGAACGCTGGGCCTTATACCCAGCGTCTCCATTCCTAATTGCTTTCACTTATTTAATTTATTGCGTTTATTACGTTTACGTGATACTTTGAATTCTATAGATTAGATCAAAGGAGTCTACACAGTGGTTGCAATTAGACAGCTCCCGCCGTCGGAGCCAGTATCCAGTGCTGCAAAAAAATCTGTGCAGTTGCTTGCAAGATATGTGAAAGAAGATCAGCCACTCATAGTCAAAGTGACTGATGATGATCAAGAACAATCGATTGAACTTCCCGCCGAAGCTGTCTCTACACTTTTGAAGATTCTTGAGGCTATGGCAGCAGGTAAAGGGATAACTGTCGTTCCGATGAATGCCGAATTAACCACCGTCCAGGCCGCGGAAATCCTGAATGTTTCCAGACCGTTTTTAGTCAAACTGCTTGAAGATGGTGAGATACCCTACCGCAAAGTTGGAACACATCGTCGCGTTAGAATGGAAGATGTGGTGAACTATAAGAACAAGATTGACGAAGAGCGAGAGAAAATCCTTGATCAGCTAGTTGCAGAGGCTCAGGAATTGGACATGGGATATTAATGAGCCAATATACCGCTCTTTTTGACGCAAACGTACTCTATCCTGCGTCTTTGCGGGATATTCTGCTTCAACTGGCGGTAACTGACATTTTTCGAGCTAAATGGACGGCAGACATTCATGAAGAGTGGATTGAAGCGGTTCTGAGAGACCGGCCAGACCTTGACCGCGCCCGGTTGGAACGAACACGAGACTTGATGGACACAAGTGTACGTGACTGTTTGATAACGGGTTATCGGGCGCTCATTCCCTCTCTAACATTGCCCGACCCGGATGATCGTCATGTTTTGGCGGCTGCGATTGTAGGGCGCTGCGACGTTATTGTCACGAGAAACACAAAGGACTTTCCTGAATCTGCGCTGGAGCCTTACGGAATTGAAACACAACTTCCCGATACATTCTTACACAATCATCTCAGTCTTTTTCCAGAGACCTTTTGCGAAGCCGTCCGCAAGGTACGAGCACGCCTTAAGAATCCTGAACTTAGTGTTGAACAATACCCGGAAAGATTACAGGATCAGGGGCTTAAAAACACCGTCACTGAGCTAAAGACATTTTCTCATTTGCTTTAAACACCATTATTTGACTCCGCAGAATAAACTGCGCTCCGTCGCACATCCATTAAACTCACCCCAGTTTCAACCACAGATACTCGTACGGGTTGAGGATGAGCGGGCCATTGAGATGATGAGTTTGACCCGTCAGCAGGTCCGTTCCTTGCACTGCATCAATGCCCATTGTGACCTTCTGTTCTTCACCGCTCATATTTGCCACGACCAGCACTCGCGCCGCGCCTTCAACAACCATCTTCGCCGCTTCACTCAATTCGCGTTCATAGGCCAGAATCGCGGTATTTTCCGGTTCCAGCATCGTGAAGCCGCCCCGCCCAAAGACAGGGTGTGCCGAGCGTACCTTTATAAGATTGCGCGTCATGTTTAACAGGCTGTCCGGTTTATCAATCTGTGCCGCCACATTCACTTTCTGGTAGCCATAACCGTTGTCATTAATGACGGGTTCATAAGTGATGTCGGCACCTGAAAAACCGGCGTTTTTGCTCTCATCCCACTGCATCGGTGTGCGTACCCCGTTGCGATCCGCCAACCAGATATTGTCGCCCATGCCGATTTCGTCGCCATAATAGACAATCGGCGACCCCGGCAGGCTAAACAACAGCGCGTTCAACAGGTTGATCTTACGAATATCATTATCCAGCAGTGGGGCTAACCGACGCCGAATGCCCAGATTGAGTCGCATGCGGTCATCCGGGGCATATTCCTTCCACATCCACTGGCGCTGCTCCTCCGTCACCATCTCGAGCGTCAACTCGTCATGGTTGCGCAGGAACATACACCACTGATTTTCCGGGGAAATTGGCGGCGTGTCGTTCATAATATCGACCACATCCTGCCGGTTGCCCTTGCGCAGCGCCATAAACAGGCGCGGCATGATCGGAAAATGGAAGGCCATCTGGAATTCATCCGGCTCAAGGTAGGGTAGCAAATCGCGGGGCCACTGGTTGGCTTCTGCCAGCAGTATCCGCCCCGGATATTCATCATCCACCACGCGCCGCATCCGCTTCAGAAATTGGTGCGTTTCAGCCAGATTCTCGTTGTTGGTTCCTTCACGCTCAAACAGATAGGGGATAGCGTCCACGCGAAAACCATCCAGCCCCATATCCAGCCAGAAGCGCATTACATTCAAAATTTCTTCCTGAACCTCTGAATTATCGAAATTCAGGTCGGGCTGCTCGGAATAAAAACGATGCCAGTAATATTGCCCCGTGTGGGGGTCATAAGCCCAATTCGAGGCTTCAGTGTCGATAAAAATGATGCGGGTTTGCAAATAGCGCTGGTCGTTCTCACTCCACACGTACCAGTGGCGTTTGGGATTATCCAGTGAGGAGCGCGATTCGATGAACCATGAATGCTGGTCGGAGGTGTGATTGACGATAAGGTCGGAAATGACCTTAATCCCGGCAGCATGATACACGTCCAGCATTTCTCTAAAATCATCCAATGTGCCAAATTTGGGCGAAATGTTGTAATAATCTGCCACATCATAGCCATCGTCACGCAGCGGGGATGGATAAAACGGCAGGAGCCATACGCAGTTCACGCCCAGATACAGCAGATAATCCAGCTTTTGAATCATGCCGCGAAAATCGCCATGACCATCGCCATCGCTGTCACAAAATGCCCGCACATTGAGTTCATAAAAAACCGCATCTTTATACCAGAGAGGATCTTGATTCAAGGTCGTTGTCCATATACGTTGCAGGATACATTTTTTGTCTATATTAACGGCAAAATATTTGAACGCAAGTCCAGCCACTGTCAGGCAATGGTTCAATGAACGAGGGTGGACGGCTATCCCGCTTGACAGTAGACTTGCTGCATTGGAGAAGGGGTTCCACCATCCTATTTAACGGCTGGTCGTGGGACGGACAACATCCTGCGTTTTAACATTTAAATACGGATTATGGTTTTGCTAACATGGGACGCGGTGTACCGCGCTCCTCCGAAAAACAACGCACCGGAGGGGTCGGGTATACCCGACCCCCGTTCGTTTATAACCCGTATTATTTTCTTAAAACACATTACGCCGTCCCTACAAAATTGAATGTGTTTCCGTAGGGACGCCATGGATGGCGTCCGCAAGAAATCTCCCGGAACCGTTATTCGTCGGTGGTGAGTAAAACCGCCCTTTGTCGATAATTATCGTGACAATTGTCAGGAGCGACAGGTATGACGCGCTTGCAAAATATCTTCATCAACGAAGATCGTCGTCTGGCAGCATTAGCCGCCGGATTGATGCTGGGCTTGCTGGCGGGCCTTACCGCACTGGCACTCGTGGCGTTGGGGCCACTGGTGACATTCATCGGATTGGTGGCAATTGTCATCGGTCTCGCCGCCCTGACCAATCTCGACCTCGCTCTTATTCTGCTGCTGAACATGATTGCCCTGCTGCCCTTCGGAACACTCCCGTTTGAACTTGCCCTGACCTTATCGCTGATTGACGCGGCGTTAGGTCTATTTCTGGTGGTGTATCTCTTCCAGTGGATGACCGGCGAACGACGCGATTTGCAGGTCACCCCGGCCCACGCCATGATCTTAATCTTCGTGATGGTGATGGTGTTCGCCTTTGTACGCGGCATCCCGAACGCCCCGCTCACCCCCGGTGTTTTGCGGCGGTTTGTGGCCTTAATGGCAAACATCGTGATGGCGCTGGTGATCGTGGATGTGGTGCGCAATGTCGGGATGCTGCGGCGGTTGGTGCTGACGGTTATCAGTATTGGCGCAGTGTCGGCGCTGGTAGGGATTGTGCTGTGGTTCATGAGCGATGATCTGGCGAACGATGTGCTGACTCGTTTGAGCCGCATCGGCTATCCCGGCGGTGATGTGCTGCGCTATCGGGAGGATGGCGTCCGCATTGGTATTGAGAGGGCTATCGGCACATGGGTTGACCCCAATGCGTTTGGTGGTTTCTTGATGATGGTCGGGGCGCTGACGGCTCCACAGGTACTGGCGCGGCGACCTGTCACAGGCCGTTACTGGCTGGCGGCGGGATTGTTCGGGGTTATCATGCTGGCCCTCTTCCTGACCGACTCACGTGGGTCAATGCTTGGTTTTGTCGCGGGCACAGGTGTTGTGGCGGTCATTCGCTACCGCAAATTGATCTGGGTGGGATTGTTTTTCATGGTGATTGCCTTCTTCCTGCCCCCAACACAGGAATACATCGGCAGGCTCATCGCAGGTGTACAGGGCGAAGATCTCGCGACCCAGATGCGCTTTGGAGAATATCGTGACGCACTGCGCCTGATACAGCGTTACCCCCTGCTGGGCGTTGGATTCAGTGGCACACCCGACATCGACCTGTATCTGGCAGTTGCCAGCACCTACCTGACGATTATGGGTAATGCCGGGCTGGTGGGACTAATCAGCTACTTGCTGGCGTTAGGCAGTGTATTATGGTACGCCTATCGCAACCGCCATGCGGTGCTCGGTGATGATGACATTAATGATATTGCGCTGGGCTTGCTGGCGGGCATCATCGGGGCGCTAATCGGCGGCGTGTTCGATCATTTCTACTTCAATATCGAGTTTCAGGCGACCTCGCTGACGCTGTGGCTATACATCGGATTTTTCCTCGCATCCGTTCGATTGGCGATGGTGGAACACTTTGACTGATAGGGCAGTTTAACTGGCGGACGCCATGTATGGCGTCCCTACGGGAATCGTGAATGATCGTAGGGACAGCATCCATGCTGTCCGACATTCTCTCATCAGTCTATATGTCACCACTAGCCGACTAGTTGCCAGTAAAGTCCAGTACCAAACCACCCCGTAAAGCTTCTACTACGTCCGGCTAGGGGTAGACCTCCTAGTACTCACTTATCGAGTAATTTACATTGGCTGTAAGTAGCTAGTTACACAACTATTGATTCTATGATAGTTGTTCGTATATACTATGCTCTATCTGTGATATTGACAGGGAAACTCACAGGGAGGTTCTTTTTCGATGAGTTTACAAAAATTAATCGCTAATGATTACAAGGCATTTCAACACTTTGCCGCCGAAAAGCAGATTGTGCTGCTCCACCCGGAGAGCCGTCTGCGCTCTATGCTGGTCGCCTATCTACTGAGCAACCCGGAGAAGCCGGTGTTCTACTATGCGATGGGGCCGAATGACGTGAATTTGCGTGCCTTCATCGACGGCTTCACACATGACCTTGCTGTACAGCATCCGGTGTTTGGTCGCCATCTGTTCCAACTATGGAACCGCAGCAGTCCACCTGATATGGAGATACTGGTGCAAGCCTTTATCCGAGATGTCACAGAACTCAGCGAGGACAACTTCTTATTGATTCTTGATGAGTTCGATGCTACCGATGAAGCGGACGAGGTCCATGCCTTCTGGGAACGTATTGTTCACTTTTTGCCTGATCACTGCCAGTTGATTATCAACGGGCGCAGCGAACCCCGCATTCCGTGGGTGTCTTTGATTGCGCGTGGGCAGGCCGTAATTTTGCGTGATAACGACATCATCCGCGACAACTTCTATCGCCACGATACGGTCGAAAATCCGGACATCTATTTAAATACCTACGGTTTTGGGCCGGGATATGTGCAACATGATAAGGGTGAAGTGGGTGAATGGGAGGGTCATCTGCCGCGCCTGTTGTTCTTCTTCGTGATGGATCGCCCGGTCGTTACCCGTGCCGAAATCTGCGACACCTTCTGGCCGGAACTGACGATTGATCAGGCCGTGAATGTGTTTCATGTAACCAAGCGTCGTTTGCATAAAGCACTTGGCTTTGATGCATTGGTTCATCAAGATGGCTACTACCAGATCAACCCGACCATCAAGGTCGATTATGACGTGGAGAACTTCACGACGGCGCTGGTGAAGGCTCGTGAAACCGAAGACTCGAAGGAAGCACTCCAACTCTTCCAGCAGGCCGTCGATCTCTACGGTGGACCATTCCTACAGGGACACACCGAGGAATGGATTGTCGAGCGCCGTGATGACTTCCTGTACGGCTATCTGGAAGCGATGCAGTCCATTGCCAAAATCCGTCTGGGAGATCAGCGTCCCGAACAGGCGCTTGCCATCCTGAACCGTGCCGTGAACGAGCATGAGTTCTACGAACCCATCCATCGCGACATTATGCAGCTTTATGCCGATCTCGGACGGCGCAGCGAGGCCGCCGGACATTACCAGAAACTGACAGCAATGCTGAAAGAAAATGGGCTTAAACCAGAAACGGAAACGATTGAGCTGTACAACACGCTCATGACACAGTAAATTGTAGGGTCGGTTCTCGGAGCCGACCTTTTATCAGTATAAATTCCGGTAGTGGTGACAGACAGCATGGATGCTGTCCCTCCAATTATCCCAAAATCGCGTAGGGACTCCATCTATGGCGTCCGCAAGCTAAATCACCGTAGCAGTCAAAGCTTTACCACCACCAAATTCCCTTCGTGTAATAGCCATACAAATAGACTTGCAAAGAAACCGCCCCTACGATACTCTTGAAATGTCTTTGTGCTCATAGCGGGTGGGAAATAGGTAAATAGACTTAAAATCTGAGGAGGGATTATCTCATGTTGCAAAAGCGTTTTCTTATTTTGATCGCGATTGTTGTGGTCCTTATCGGTGCAGCACCAGCCGTCGCCATCACCAATGGCGAACCGGATAATGGTGCTCATCCACAGGTTGGGCTGGCAGTGATGTACGATGCTGACGGTAATCCCCTGTGGCGATGCAGCGGCACCATGATTGCACCAAAAGTGTTTCTGACTGCTGGGCATTGCACCGAAGCACCTGCGGCTACCGCCGAAATCTGGTTTGACGATTATGTTCAGAACGCGGCGGAAGGTGGTCACTATCCCTTCCCCGGGCCGGACAGCATACATGGTCATACGGTTATAACTCATCCCCAGTACAATCCGAATGCATTCTACCTCTTTGATGCGGGAATCATTCTGCTGCGTGGCAAAGGTCCCGGTCCCTATGCTCAGCTTCCACAGCAAGGGATTCTGGATGAGCTGGCAAATGGACCCGATCATCAGGGAACTTTTATTACGGCGGTTGGTTATGGCCTTCAGCGGTCCAATCCGGTATTTGTCGAAGCATTTCGTCTGCGCATGCGTGCCGAATTGCGCATTATTGATGTCAATGGTACGGCTGGCATTCCTGCCGGTACATCGGTGATGCTGTCAAACAATGCCGATACGGGTGGCACCTGTTTTGGCGATTCCGGTGGTCCGTTGTTCTTGAACGACACCCTGACAATAGTTGCGGTGACATCCTTTGGTCTGAACGGCAATTGTGCCGGGACCGGAGGTGGTTATCGTATCGATCAGCCTGATGACCTGGCGTGGATCAACTCGTTCCTGAAATAGCATATCTGAACATTCACCCGTTAGTGATACATGCTATATTGAGTACAAAGTTGAGAGGTCGGTTCTCGGAGCCGACCTTTTTTTGTCGAGTTGGCAGGTTTTCGTCTATAGTATAGGCATGTCCAGAGTACAGAACAAGACGGTTGAAAACGATGAGCCTACCATTCGAACTTACCACCTTACCCCCACAAGCACTCAATATTTTGCGCTATATGGGACGCCTGAACCTCGAACATGCTGACGCTGACACGATCATGGGTGGAACGGGCCTGAGTGAACGGTCCTTCAGCAAGGGTATCAAACGGCTGGTGACCAAAAATTATATGTCCATGGACAGCGCCCGTATCTATCACCTCACCCAGAAAGGGTCCAATGCCATTTCGGATATTGACACTTATGACGCCGAGACAGGTGGCGTCTTCGCGATGGGGCAGACTAACGACACCTTTGAATACGATCTATGTGTGATCGTCCCACCGGGGACCTATTATGTTAATGAGCCGGGGACTTTGATGCTGGGGCTGGAGCCAACCGATACCCCGCTCAGCGATGAAGTTCATCTCATCGTACGGCTGGATTGCTCCGGCGGTGATGTCAGCCATCGTGAATTTACGGCAAGCATTTCGCCCGATTTTCCGGTCGTTGTGGCCGAATTTGATATCATTCCTGACGGGACAGCGGGTGCTTTCCGCCTGCGCGTCGAAGCCTTCCAATCTATCCGCATGGATGAACTCGAAGAAGTAGGTGGCATGTATTTTGATATTCCGCTAGGGCAAGCTCTGCCCAGACCACAGGCCATGCACGCCTACATTGATATTGTTGAGTGATTTACGACGTCAAGCTAAATTCTAAGCGCAATTAAAATCAAAGGATGATGGGGCAATTGGAGAACGGCTCCCACTAGACAACATGTTGAGATATTATGTTCGACAAAACCTTTTATTGAAGCCGCACAGACTGTCTCCCTTGTCTGCGGCAGAGATCAAGAGGGCGTAAATGAATATTGGCACGACTAGCGTAGAAGCGAGTGCCGAGTCTGTAGGATCACTTAATGGTATTTCTAGAACTTCGCCCAATTTAGAATGAAAAATTTGGCCTGCCCGGATTAAACAGGCATCTTGCTCTGGATACCACTGAAGGCTATGTCCGCATTGAATGTTATTGGTGGGCATTGATTTCCAAACAGCTACCGGGTAGTGGTGAAGTTTTGACTGATGAGGCATGAAAAGGTATCCTGCAACAAACGATCAAGTTCAGCAGGAGTACCTTTTTATGATACGTACCATTATAACGCATCAGTGCCCCCAGTGCGGTAGCCAGAATATGGTGAAAAACGGACACGATTACAAAGGCGCACAAAAATACCAGTGCAA
>JAKEEQ010000107.1 GCA_022616515.1 Chloroflexota bacterium
ATGTACATCGTTTTAAGGTTGGAAATTTTGACTGCATTGTGCTGAATGATGGCTGTTCGGCGGTAGAGAATCTCTCAGAGCGCCTGCCAAATGCCGCGCCTGAAAAGCTTCAGGCTGCAATGGACACGCGAGGCATCAAGGAAATTGTATCATGTTACAACTGCCTGTATATTGACACGGAACAGCATAAAGTGCTGGCGGATACCGGGCTGGGCAAAACGGGGCATGGTGGACATCTGTTTGATGGGTTTGCGGATAACAACATTGCACCGGAAGACATCGACACTCTGGTCATCACGCACTTTCACGGCGATCATATCAACGGCATCCTCGACAGTGATGGCAACGTAAATTTCCCCAACGCGCGTTATGTGGCGTGGAAAACGGAGTGGGATTACTGGACGAGCGACGCCAAAATGATGGAAATGGACGAGCAGTGGCGAAACCGTATGGAACCCCGCTACGAGGTTATGCGGCAAAATCTGACGTTGATGACTGGAGAAAATGAAATTGTTCCGGGGATTTCGGCGGTGGCACTGCCGGGCCACACACCGGGTCATATGGGGCTGCTGGTCGAGTCAGAAGATGTACGATTAGTGCATGTGGTTGATGCTATTCATTATCTGCCGCAGCTTGCCAATGTGGGGTGGGCGTTTAAATTTGACAGCGACCCTGTTCAGGCCAGCGAAACACGTAAAAATATCCTCAATCGCGCCGCTGCGGAGAATCTCCTGACGCTGATGTATCATTTTCCATTTCCGGGTTTGGGCTATGTCGGTGTTGAGGGTGATGAATTTACGTGGAAGCCGATTACTTAATGCCCGTTGCGACGCGGCACATCATGATGATCGCGACAGCGGGCCTCGTAGGCTTCAGAAGCGCCCACCATGATGATGGGGTCGTCATAATCGGCGGGTTTGCCGTTCACCATGCGCTGTGTTCGCGTGGCATCTTCCCCACACAGCATACAAATCGCGTGAAGCTTCTGGACCTCATCAGCAATACACAGCAGGTGCGGCATGGGTCCAAACGGTTCCCCACGAAAATCAGTATCAAGTCCTGAAACAATGACACGAATTCCGTTATTAGCCAGTTGATTGATGACATCTACGATAGTCGGTGGGAAAAATTGCCCTTCGTCGATGGCAACAACCGTTGTATCGCTCTGAAGTTTATCCAGAATGTCCTGCGGTTCACACACAGGTTCGGCTTCAAGCCCCGTTCCATTATGCGATTTAACATGTGTTTGGTGATAGCGGTCGTCAATTTGATGTTTAAAGACTTGAACGGTTTGTCGGGCGATTTCAGCGCGACGGATGCGGCGTATCAACTCTTCGGTTTTGCCGCTAAACATGCTGCCGCAGATAACTTCGACACGGCCTGTACGGTGTCTCATGCAGGGAGTATCCTCTTCAAGTTGTTTAAATCTATTTAACCATTATCTTTATACTACGTGCGAACGGCGTACAAAATCAACCCTGCGAAAGCCAGACTTTTGTAGTAAATTGATGGGGGTTTTGTAATAGGATGGTTTCGAGATTATGCGGCGGACGGGATATATCCCGTCCCTACAGGAGTCGCCAGTCATCGTAGGGACGCCATACATGGCGTCCGTCAAAAATAAAATCTCTTGTCTACTCGTTACTAAAAGGACATGTATTTAATGCAAAAACCTGTTGTGATTATTCTAGCCGGAGGAGCCAATTCGCGCTTCTGGCCGCTGCGCGAAAAATCCCTGTACCGCTTTATGGATGAACCCCTGCTTACCAAACAAATGAATGTGTATCGAGATGCAGGCTTTGAGGAATTTATCGTCATCGCCAACCCCGGCAACCGCGATATGATTGCAGCGCTTGTTGGGAAGGAGGCTGACGTTGCGGTACAGAGTGCGGCACTGGGGATGGGTCACGCCATTTTGCAGGCATATAACTATCTGGCTGCTAAAGATTTCCCACCCATTTATGTCTGTCAGGTGAATGATGTGGTTGAGGCTGCCCTGCATCAAAAGTTGATGGATGCCTACCAAAGCGGCAGCGCGGCGTCCTATCTGGCAGGTTTTACGGTCAGCGATTATTTTCCGGGTGGCTATCTTTCTGTTGAGGGAGACAGTCGCATCAGGGGACTCGTGGAAAAACCGGGCGCAGGCAACGAACCGTCGGATCTGGTCAACATTGTTGCGCATGTCCACACTGAGACGAAAGCCCTCATTGATGCCATAGACGGGCTTTACGCGGCAAAACATCCGAGTGACGATCACTACGAAGTGGCGATGGCGCGGCTCATGCAGGACATGCGCTTTGAATGTGTGCGCTATGAGGGCCGCTGGCACCCGATTAAATATCCCTGGCAGGTGCTGGATGTCACCCATTTTTACCTCAGCCAGATTGACGGTCAGCACGTTCACCCGCAGGCCAAACTTTATAGCGAAGTCACTATTCTGGGGAATGTGATTATCGAAGTTGGGGCTAAAATCTTTCCGGGGGCAGCTATTGTTGGACCAGCGTACATTGGGGCCAACACTGTTGTCGGTAACGGGGCACTGGTGCGCGAGAGTCACATCGGGCCGGGCTGTGTAATTGGGCACACGAGCGAAGTCGCTCGCAGCTACCTCGAAAGACAGGTAAATTTACATCGCGCTGTCGTGCTGGACTCGGTGTTTGAGGAAAACGTCAACTTCTCGGCGGGCTGTGTGACAGCCAATTTACGCATTGATGGCGGCACCATCAAGAGCATCGTCAAAGGTGAGCGGATCGACTCTGGGCGGGACAAGCTCGGCGCGATGGTGGGTGCAAACACATTTATCGGCATCCAATCAGGCACGATGCCGGGTGTGAAATTAGGAGCCAACAGCGAGGTTGGGGCTTTCACTAATGTGGTGAGTGATTTGCCCGAAGGAACACGTCGTTATGCCATCCAAACCTATGAAGAAACACGGGCAACGGGGAAAATATGAGCCTTAATCCAAGAATATTCAAAACATATGACATTCGCGGCGAAGCAGGCGTTGACTTAACCCGCGAATCGGCAGAGTTGATTGGTCTATCGGTGGGGACCTACTTCCAGCACATTTGCGGGCAAAAGCAGGTGGTGGTTGGGTCGGATATGCGGCTTAGCTCCGGAATGTTATTCAAGGGGCTGGTTAAAGGGTTGACCGGGGCGGGCTGTGATGTGTTTGATATTGGCATGGTCGCCACCCCTGTCCTCTATACACAGGCATACGCACTGGGCATGGCAGGCGTTATGATTACTGGCAGTCATCTGGCAAAGGAGTTTAACGGGTTTAAGGTCGTCATTGGCTTGAAGCCCGTCTTCGGCGACAGCATCGCCACAATTGGCGAACTCGTCAAACACGGCATTTTTGAGACGGGCAAAGGCCGTGTACGTGAGATAGATGACGTTAACATATCGTACGTGGATAGGCTCATCAGTTCATTTCGGCGCGGACGCACCATTCACGCGGTCGTTGATGGCGGCAATGGCATGGGCGGTTACTATGCAGCCGCGATTTTGCGCCAACTTGGACATCACATCACCGAACTTTACACCGAACCAGACGGCAATTTCCCCAATCACCATCCCAATCCCGAAAAAGCGGAAAACCTGACTGATTTGATAACAAAAGTTCAGGAGACCGGGGCTGATATTGGATTGGCTTTTGATGGCGACGCCGACCGGGTGGGTGTCGTGGATGAAAACGGCAGCCATATTTCGGCTGACAAGGTGATGGCATGGCTGGCAACCGACATCCTGCCGCGTCATCGGGAAGGTGCTATTTTTGTGGGCGATGTCCTCAGCAGTCAAGTTGTTTTTGACACAGTTGAACAGTTCGGCGGTGAGGCAGTGATGTGGGCGTCCGGTCACGCCCGGATCAAAGCGAAAATGCAGGAAATCGGCGCACTTTTTGGTGGTGAAAGCAGCGGGCACATGTTCTTTGCCGACCGTTATCCCGGCTTTGATGATGGGATATATGCTGCCGGGCGCATTGTTGAACTGTTGGCGGAGAGCCATGACACTTTCTCTGAACATATCGCCGCGTTGCCCCAATTTTTCACGACACCCGAATACCGGCCACACTGTCCCGAAGAAATGAAGCAAAGCGTGATCGACGGTGTGAAAGCACGATTGAATGGACATAAGATCGTTGATGTTGATGGGTTGCGCATAATGTTCGCGGATGGATGGGGATTACTGCGCCCCTCCGGGACCGAGCCTGTCCTGAGTTTACGCTTCGAGGCGAAAGATGAAGCAACAGCATTGAGTTACAAGGAGCAGGTTGTTCGTTTACTGCGTGAGGTCTATCCTGAGGTAGAGAATTTTTAGCAATAGCGGACACGGCAGTGCCGTGTCCCTACGGGAGGCGTGGGTTTAAACGGGAATCGCCATGATACGGCGGGGCGTCCTCGGGAAAATACCTGACGCCCGTTCTCGTTAACCTAATTTTCCAGTTCAATCGCCATTGCAACGGCTTCCGCACCACCCAGACATAATGACGCCACGCCGCGCTTCAGGTTGCGCTGCTTCAGGGCATTGATGAGGGTGATGATCAGGCGAGTGCCGCTGGCTCCAACCGGGTGTCCGAGGGCAATAGCGCCGCCATTGACATTCAACTTCTCAAGTGGCAGATGATACCCCTTGCGTTCCAGACCACGCAGGTCGGCCAGAACCTGACTGGCGAATGCTTCGTTGATTTCAAAGAGATCAACATCATCCATCGTCCAGCCCGCTTTTTCCAGCGCAACCGGGATGGCTTCAACCGGAGCGTAAAACAACCACTTTGGTTCAACAGCAGCCTGTCCATAGGCCACGATTTTTGCTTGTGGCTGGAGACCATGCTCCTGCGCATAGGCTCGATTGGAAAGTACCACCGCTGCGGCCCCATCATTAAGACCGGGGGCATTTCCGGCGGTCACGCGACCATCATCCTTGAAGGCCGGAGGAAGTTTAGCCAGTGCTTCCAGGTTGGTATCCGGGCGAATTGGCTCGTCGGTGGTAACAGTGTAGGATTTACGCCCCTGCTGGATTTCAATCGGGGCGATCTCACTCTCAAAACGGCCTGCTTCGGTGGCTTCATGGGCTAACTTGTGGCTGCGCAGGGCGAACTCGTCCATCTCTTCTCGGCTGACTTCGAACTGGTTGCCAATGAATTCGGCGGCCTCGCCCATAATCCAGTTTTCAAGAGTGCACCACAGGCCATCATGGTACAGGGAGTCTTTCAACTCGATATTGCCGTACTTGCTGCCTTTACGGGCGTTGAGATCGAGATAGGGGGCGTTGCTCATGCTCTCCATACCTCCGGCAACATACAGGTCGCCATCACCCGCACGAATTCCACTGGACGCCAGCATAATGGCCTTTAGCCCGCTGCCGCAAACTTTATTAATCGTGACAGCACCTGTGGTGGCCGGAAAACCAGACTTAACCCAGACTTGTCGAGCCGGAGCCTGACCAAGTCCTGACGCCACGACATTTCCAACAAAGACTTCTTGAACGTCGGCGGGATTGATGCCACTGCGTTTGACGGCGGCGGTGACGGCATGTTGTCCAAGCTCAACGGCTGTCTTCGGGCTGAGTGTACCGAGCAATTTGCCCTGGGGGGTACGTGCACCGCTCAGAATGACAACATCGGTTTTGCCATTTCCGTTACTGCTCAAGGGGATGTTCCTTTCATTTAAATGAATTGCAAAGTTCTCTATAATCTGGACGCGATGACATCCATATTTTTTTCAAATCACCATTCAATTACTTCCATTATTATACCTTTTGTGTCCAGATTTACCTACCCTTATTGGTCGAATATCCAGGCGACAGCCGCCGGGAATTCCTCACGCCACAGATGCTGGTTGTGCCCGGATACCCGCACCTTCAACACATGCTGAACATCCTCCTCATCCAGAACCTCAGCCCAGCGCGTGGTAGCTTCAAAAAAGGCCGTTTCCAGCGTGCCAGTCACCAGATAGTAGCGAATTGGCTCCTCTGTCGGTAGGTATTCAGCACCCGACCAACCAAGTGAGAATACGAGGGCGTTGCCAAACAAATCTGGATGATTCTGAGCCATAGTGAGCGAAAATGACGCACCATCGGAGAGGCCGAAAATGGCACGCTGGTTGCGGTCGGTCGCCACGGCAAATCGTTCTTCGGCCCAGGGGATCACTTCCTCAATGACGAATTGCTCGTGATTCTCGAAGAAATCAGTTTCTTCGTCGAGCCACGGCAGATATTCATGCCCCCGAAAATTGAACTGGCCGGTTGGGTCGGGTGGATGGGCGTGAATACCAACGAGAATGAGATGCGGCACATCTCCGTTTAATATTGCGGCTTCAACGATGGGACTGTATGACCACACAACAGAGCCATCTGACAGATAGACAACAGGATATTCACCATTTTCATCGTATTCGGGTGGCAGATAGACGGTAATCTGGCGTGTACCGTCATCCAGAAACTCGCTGTCCAGCGTAAAGTCGCGTAAAGTGCCTGCTAACTCATCAACGGTTGGCAGGGGTTCGGGGGCATCCGGGCCGCGCCAATCATTATAGGTGAGTGCGCCCCATTGAAAGCGGTTGTTAACGATGGGCAGGTAGCCGAAGTTCAATATCGCTTCTTCCCAGCGCGGAATCTTTACGGCAAGGGCAAACCATAGGCTATCGGGGATGGGTCGCAGTCCAGAGACAATGTCTCCCACCAGCACTGTGCCGTTGCCAGAATGTTTACGGGAGAAGATAAAAACATCGCCGTCCAGCCACACCACCTCACCCTGATGGGCTTCCAGTTCATCTACGGTAAATGTTCGCTCAACTTCGCATATCATATCCGGCTCGTCTTCACACGACGGCAATTCAGGGATGTTTTGTTGAGGGAGGGTAACAGTGGGTCTTTCAGGAACACGGGCAGCCACCGGACTCGCGGCTGTAAAAAGCAAGAGTAAGCACAATAGATGGCGCATGGAAGTTCTCCTTCTACATCTTATATACGCAGAAGCAAACCTCCGGGGTCAATCAAGGCGTATGTCACCGATCCAGGGGCAGTAATATCTGTTTGATGACTCCGACCAGTATGTGGGTGCGCAACCCAGCCGCGAACAGTCGCATCAAGTTGAGCGGAAACGTTGATCATCAGAGGTCGTCTTTTTAATGGCAGCAAAAGACAACACAATTGAAAGTTAACCGCCAATCAAAACAGTTGGCACGCCGCCGATGGCGGGCGAGGCTGCCGTGACACCGGATTGATTGTTGGTCAGGCTCATGCTGGAACCAGTGGCGCGGGCTGCCGGACGCCCGGCAATCATCACCGTCGCTGATCCATTGGTGATGACGCCCGTGAATGTACCACCGGACACCGGATCACCCATGACGGCAGCGGGCATATTACCTATCATTACAGTAGCCTGAGTTGGAATCACCATTTCACCAGTGGGTGTAACAGGGATGCCCGCTACCAATGCCGGAAATGACATAAATACTGCTCCTGCTATACTTTTACCAATCTGATCATCTGTAAATGAATTATAGTTTAGAACCCTTATATCGCCAATCCAGGCAGCTAGATTTCAAAGACGTGCGATTTTATCCTTATCCGCTACTGCGGCAACCACTGGGGATGAACCGCACTTTCATCGGGATTGAAGGTTACCTGCGTTACCTCGCCATTGGCGACATTCAATACATACACCTGAGCAGCTCCTTCAAAATCAACCTGCATGCTATAGGCGATGTAGGTGCTATCCGGCGACCACACCGGATGTCCATATTCATATTCAAATGTAGGCCAGACCTCGGCTTGCTGGACGATTTCCTGTGAGGCGATGTCGAGAACAATCAGTTGCCATGTTCCACCGTCTGCCTGCACGATGGTGGTGAGTTGGCTTCTATCTGGGGAGATGACGGTTGACTGGTCTGCAATCTTCATGGCATCCCAGAAAACAGTGGCTTCATCAGCGCCAACGTCATACTCAATGATGAAATAGTCTGGTGGGCCAGACGTGTTGGGTTCGAGTGCACCCGTAAAGTAGAGATACTGTTCATCCGCCGACCAATTGACCACTGTGCTGGCAAAGGGCGCATAGATGGGCGTTTCGTTGGTTGTGATCTCACCTGTAGCAGTGTCAACAATAAACAGTCGAGTCGGTCCGTTACTGAAAGAGTCCATCATTGCCAGCCTTGAGCCATCTTGTGTCCAGTCCACAGGTAGGCCAAATGTTGACCCCGGACCATCTATAGACAGAACCGTGTTTCCCTCAACATCCAGAATTTCCAGCCGAAAACCAATGGCATCTGTCACCGGATTGGTAAATGCTGCGATACGAGACCCATCCGGCGACCATTCAAGTCCAGTGAAATACCTGTCAGCGTTGGAGAAGCTTCGGAAATCACCACCATATGGCGACACGGCATAAATCTGGTTTGGAGAGTAGCCCGATTCACTGTAATCAAATGGCGGTGTGGCAGCCAGCAGGATGGTCTCACCATCGGGGGATATTGCGGGCAGTCCGGACAAATTTGCCCCCTTGAAATCCAACATCGGAAAACCTTCATGTGGTGTCTGGCCTGCATCAAATTCAGAGCGCAACAGAAAATTATAGCCGGATGTTTCAATATTCCGTGTCAAATAATAAAGCACATAATCGGCTTCAGGCTCCTGAGCCTCACTCTTCGGAACCATAGGCGTCACGAAAACCAATACTAGCAACAGAAATAACCATCTACACATCAGTTTTCCCTTTTGAAAAAATCCCGATCTTAAATCCCACAGCAATTTTCACTTTTATCGGAAAAATTTACAATAAACCCATCGTATAAACTGTATCTTGCTGTTAGTACGACATCGAAGTCATCTTTCGATATAATTAGCAAAAACAGGGTTCTGGAGATACTTATTATGGAAAATAATATCACGACGGAGACAGTCGGCACTGGCGTCATAAAGACCACCTATGTGGATGATGGCATTGTTGTGTTGTCGGTGCAGGACTCCCACCGGGAAAGCATTGATACATGGGTTAAAACAGTGGAGGAGCTGGTCAAAACGTGGCCGGATAATCAACCCTACAAAGTTATCCACGATGCATCAAAAGTTTTCTTTTCCCCGTACTTTCGCAGACAGGCGGAATATATCTCGAAACGCACTGTCGAAATTCGTGGTGAGGACTATCAGATAAATATCGCCATTGTGCTGGCTGATAATCCGACTGCTCACATTTTGCGACTATTCCTCAGGCGCGTTATCCGGCCCTCCTTCAGCGCGTGGCGCATGGAGATGTTTAATCAAGTCGAGACTGCCCTGTCATGGATGCGAAATCTTGATAGGGAGCTGGAATAGCCCAACGACCCGCAATGCAGTTACAATATCTGTACGATACTGACCATTGATAGAGAGTATTTATGGATAATATCAGTCAAATCGAAGAAATTATGCCGGGTATCACCCGTTATTGGCTGGATGACCACACAATTTCGCTCATTGTGTCCGATGATGCCGAGCGTCACAAGGTTGATGCCTGGGCCAATGCCATTATCGAACAGCTTGAAAATTGGCCCTCGAATGAGCCTTATCTGGCAATTTATGACGTATCACGCTCCGCTCTTACTCCCTACACTCGTAAAAAATCTGAAGAGATTGCCCGGAAAGCCATCGAGTTAAAGGGGGAAGATTATCCAACGGCATATGCACTCGTGTTGCAGCGTGGAGTATTGGGTAACATTTTGAAGCTGTTTGTAATACGCGATATTGGACGCCGCTATCCAATGTGGAATGTGCACGTGTTTCATACGCAGGACGATGCTGTCGCCTGGGTACGGTCGATGCGGGAACCGCTGCGAAAAGAGATGCGGGGTTCAGAGGCGTCATCAGCACCAAATGAATAAATAATGAAGAAAATGACCGATTGGTCCTAAAAGCTGACAACCTGAGAATGGCGATAACGCCTCGATTCCTCATGGGGAACTATCTGATGCTGAGCACACACTGTCTAACCAATGTGTTTGCAGTTGAGAACTTCTCCCGAACATAGGGCTTTGGAACCGGGCTGAGTCTCCCTATCTCCTGCCATCTGGCGCTGGTTCCACGTTTTATGTAAACCTGCCGATATCAACAACTACCAGCTAAAAAAGAAACGAAAAATAAAGACTTCCTTTACAAATTTTTTACGAGATTAATTTTACTTTAATGATTCAAATGTGCTACAATTTTTTTGTAATGAATGCTCTTGAATATTATTAACAGTAGAGTGACATCATGGCTCCACAAACACACAATCTTCTGATTGACTCAATCATCCCTGCCGCCACGTTTCTAATCGACCATGGACAAAAATGTTGACGAGATAGCTACACAGGGCCATTAATGCCCATAAAATGCAGATGTGATTATTGATTAAGGTTGTGAAAATGTTTAAAAGTATTCGTTGGCGTTTGACATCAATTGTTGTGGTACTGGCTATTTTCCCCCTTGCCGCTGCCGGATTGGTGATTGGTGTTCGCAGTTACAACAGCCAGACCCAGCAGTCCATTGATTTTCAAACCGAAATAGCCAGAGGCGTTGCCAAAGATATTGAGGCGTTTGTTGATGAACGTGAACTGGAGTTGCGTATCATCAGCGAGGCCCGCGACCTTCAGCGTACCGGCCCAGAAACACAAAATAGCCTGCTGCTGGAAATTCTTGGTGTAGACACTGCCTTTGACGAACTGGCCGTACTCAATAGTGAAGGGCAAGAGGTAGCCCGCCAGTCACGTCTGGCCGTTATTTCACCTGCGGATTATCAAGACCGCTCTGATCGAGACGAATTTCTCGTTCCGACTGACCTGAATAGCGGCGAAAGCCAGACCTATTACGGCCCGGTACGTGTCGATGAGGTGTCGGGCGAGCTGGTTATGACCATTTCTATCGGCCTGGAAGATTTGCGTTCGGGCACTATTTCACATGTGCTGGCAGCAGAACTGCGCTTGCAGCAAATTGGTGACCTCCTCCGCAATATCGAATCAACCGAGCACGTTTACCTCGTTGATGATACAGATCGCGTGATTGCCCATACTAATCCCTCGGTTGTACTGCGTGACACAAGGTTTGATGTGCCTGATAAGGCGGGCATCGGCAGCGGACTTGACGAAGATAACGTTGTCATCGCAACGTATCCAATTGTGCTGGGCGATCAAACCATTCATGTAGTAACAGAAAGACAGGTTGAAGATGCGCTGGCGCTGGCTATCAACACAGCCTATACGATTGTCGGTGTTATGCTTATTGTGCTGGTTGTCGCCGCTGCCACAGGGTTTTATGCGGTGCAGAGAGTGGTACGACCGCTGGAACATCTAGCTACGGTTGCGCAAGAGATTGAAGGAGGCGACCTGAACCAGCAGGCCCCGGACAGCAACTTGCGCGAGATTGGTGCTCTATCAAGTGCATTCAACAGCATGACATCCCGCCTGCGGGCGATGGTGCAGGACCTTGAACAGCGCGTTGCCGACCGTACACGCGACCTTGAGTTGGCGGTAGACTTATCCCGGCAAATCACATCCAATCTGGCACCTGAGAGATTGCTTTCGGATGTGGTAACTGAGACACGCCGGGTCTTCGATTTGTATGCGATGCATGTAGTGCTGCTTGATGATCAGGCAGAAAAACTGGTTCTGAAGGCGGCAGCGTATGCTGAAGGTTCAATTATTGCTCAGACAATGGAAATAGAACTAACCGCAGAGAAGAGCTTGCTTGTCAAAAGTGCACGGACTCGACAGACCTTGATTGTTAACGATGTCTCTCAAGATGACTGGTACATGGCCCTTGACGAGTTGCCGAAAACCCGGTCAGAGATGGTCATTCCGATTATTCGTGGTGAGCGTCTACTTGGCGTCCTTGATATTCAATCAGAGACACTAAACCGTTTCTCTCAAAGTGATGAGCGCGTGATGACGGTTATTGCCCGCCAGCTAGCCGTCGCCCTCGAAAACGCGGAACTCTTTGCCGAGCAGGTGCAGGTTGCCGAAGAACTGCGCCAGCTTGACCAGTTAAAGAGCCAGTTCCTCGCCAGCATGAGTCATGAACTCCGGACACCGCTCAACGCTATTATTAACTTCACCCAGTTCATCCTGAATGGCACATTTGGTGAAACCAACGAACGACAGACGGAAACCCTCGAAAAGGTGATTGTCAGCGGTAAGCATCTATTGAGTCTGATTAACGACATTCTAGACTTCTCCAAGATTGAAGCCGGAATGCTACAACTATTTGTGCAGGAAGTATCGTTGCCGGGTTTGATCAAGGTGGTGCAGGATACCGCTGCCGGACTTGACGTGAACAAGAATGTCATCATTGAGTTTGATGTCGCGCATAACCTGCCCGAAACGATTTCCGGTGATAAACGCCGACTGCGCCAGATTCTGCTCAATTTGATGTCGAATGCGGCAAAATTCACGCAGGAAGGGTCGATTACCTTCAAGGCGTGGGTTGAGGGAAAAAACGTCCTGTTCTCGGTCACCGACACGGGAAGCGGCATTTCCGCCGGGGATATGACGGTTATTTTTGAACCGTTCCAGCAAACCACAGTTGGCAAGGGTAGGGGAACCGGACTTGGACTGCCTATTTCGCGTCATCTCGCCGAGGCGCATGGTGGTAAGCTGTGGGTCGAGAGCGAACCGGGCAAAGGCTCAACATTTTATGTGAGCCTGCCGCTTGAGAAGGAGGTTCCCATTCATGTCAATTAACCCGAAGATACTTTACATTGAGGATGACGTTTTTAGTCGTGAAATCATGACGGTCTTGATTACCGAGGTGCTCGGCTATCGAGACTATGTGGTCTACCAAGACAGTTCCAATTTTGAAGAGAAATTGGCAGCGGTTCCTTTTGTCCCGGATATTATCTTCCTTGATATCCATGTGGAACCAATTGATGGCTTTGAAATGCTGAAAATTTGCCGGGCAAAGACCCACCTCGATAAAACGCCCATTATTGCACTAACGGCCAGCATCATGGCAGAAGAAGTGAATGACATCCGGCAAGAGGGATTTGATGGATTGGTTGGTAAACCTATTAATCAGATGACTTTTCCAGACCTTCTTCAGCGCATCATCCAGGGAGATGAGGTCTGGGACGAAGTGTGGGATTTGGACGATGATTTTGCGTAATAAACGTATCTTCATTTTTGAGGATGATGCCTTCAATCTGGCAATTATCTCGGTGCCCCTGCGCCGTGAGGGGGCAATCGTCATGTACAGCCGCTGGGGAGCAGAAGCCAAAACGCATCTTCTGAACTCGCTGCCGCTGGACATCATTTTGTTAGATCTAATGTATCCTGATGACATTACCGGCTACGATATTTACGAACAAATCAGGGAAATACCAGAATTAAAATCAGTCCCCGTGATTGTGGTGACAGCCGCTGATCCCGATACTGAAATGATTCGAGCCAGAGACAAGGGTCTGTCCGGCTTTATCAGCAAGCCAATCGACAAACATTTTGTGGACTATATCGCACAGGCGATTGATGGTAAACCCGTTTGGGAGGCCGATTAGATGAGCAATCTTAAGGTCCTGATTGTAGAGGACGAGCCATTCGACGGGGAAGTGCTTGGATCGCTGGTGAGTGATCTGGATATTGATTATCAAGTGGTAACCAATGGTGATGATGTCCTCAATATGCTCAACGACATCACCGACATCAGTATTCTTTTTCTGGACCTCCAACTACCCGGTGTGAATGGCTATGAGGTGTTTGAGGCTATTCGTGCCGACAGCCGCTACCAGAAACTGCCGATTGTGGCGTATTCCTCTCACAGCAACGAAATGAACACCGCCTACGAAATGGGTTTCAACGGTTTTTTGGCGAAACCCGTCGACAGCAACATGTTTGCCGAAAATCTGGAACGGTTGTTAAACGGCGATTCGGTCTGGGAGTGATCGGAACTTAGCCCCTCTACCTCGCCTGCTGTAGTATAAGATATGCCCTTCATCCTACAATTGTATGACGACTTGCTATGGTCAAATGAGCCTTGCAACGCTAAGCTAGGGTCATTGTTTACATTGCAGACAACAACAGGGTATTCATGAATCAGCAACGAATACGTTCCATAACCATAATAATTCTCGCGATTTTGCTAACAGGGTGTGGTGTATTTACCACCTCTTCCGAACCAGAAATCGTGTCCACCCAGAATTTGCCGCGCCGTCCAACCGATACACCCCTCGCCGAAGATGTTGCCGTGCAGCAGACCGAGGAGCCTACGGACGACGATGAAGCACAACCAACAGCAGATGTGGCCCCGGCAGAAACCGAAGAAGTGACCGATGCCACCACTGTGCCGACCGTCGCGCCTGAAAATATTCCCGATACGATAGCTGTAAGCGGGACGGTGACCAACGGCACTCCCGGAAGTACCATAAACGCTGAGCTACTGAACATTGATGTGTTGAGTGTTGAACTCGTCGAGGGGCAGCCAACCGGCGAACCCGTTCGTCAAACAGCCACGCTTGAGGGTGCTCGCTTTTCCGTTGAATCGCTCCCCATTACGCCGAACTCGATTGTGCTTGCCGAAGTTATCTACGATGGCGTGACTTACTTCAGTGAGTTTGTACCGGCGTCGGTCATCAGCGAACCAACGCTCGATTTGCCGGTCAATGTGTTTGATGCAACCGAAGATATATCCACCCTGAACATCTCCGGGGCATGGTACATCGTGGGCGTTTCACCGGATGAAGCACTTGCCGAGATTTTCATGTGGTATTTTGTCGAGAATGCATCGCCAGACAGAACCCTGCGCGACATCCGTATTCCACTGCCAGCAGGGGCATTTAGCATCAGTGTCGAGTCGCAGATACCCAATCGCTTCGAGGTTGACTCTGGGAATGGGGTAGTGATCGATCACGAAGGTCTACGGCCTACCAGCAGTGACATCTATCAAATCACCTATTTGCTGCCCTACGAAAACACCTCCATTGATTTCAGCCATTCGCCGGGTTTGCGCATCGAGGAAGTCAACGTATTCATTGCCCGGATCTTTGATCTGACCTTTACCGGCGATAATTATGAAGATCGCGGCCTTATTCCCATCCGAGGGTTGGGTGATTACACAGGTTATCGCCTGAACACACCGCTGGAGGCCGGGGAAGCGTTGACGTTCAGCGTCAGTGGCAGCCAGCCATTGGCGACCCAGCCGCCGTCCAACACCGCCGCGCCAACCACCACTTCCCCTGAAGATGGTGACGATAATCAAAATATCCTCTTGATTGTCGGCATTTTGCTGGTAGGGTTGGGAGTGATCTATCTTGTAATCGACATTCGCCGGGGAGGCGTTTCACGGGGCGCGACGAACGACATCAAAGACGAACTCCTTGATGCTATTGCGATTCTGGATGAACGCTACGAAAATGGCGAAATTGACGAAATCGAGTATGAAGAGCGGCGCGAGAAGCTTAAAGAACGACTCCGCAAGCTCATGCGTTAACATCGTTCTTGTGCTAAGATAGGACCATTGAACACAATGGTCCGCAAGCACAAGGACGGAGCATGTCTGAGCATTCAGATGATGTAAATAAGTTTTACTTCTCTTTCGAGCAGGTTGTAAATAAGCGTCAGACAGGCGTCTACCGCGTGATAAAACAGTCTCTCTGGGAACCTCCAACCGATGTACACGAAACCGATGATGTGTTGTATGTGCGTGTGGAGGTTGCCGGTATGCGAGAAAGTAAGTTCCAAATTTCACTGCTAGATGATATGTTAATCGTCAGTGGTGTTCGTTCGCGTCCCGACCACACCGGTGCTGCGTTTCACCAGATGGAAATCCCCTATGGCGAATTTCGGACAGCCGTTAACCTACCCTACAAAGTAGATGCTGAACAGGCCAAAGCGCGTTATAAGGATGGATTTTTAGATATCGAATTACCACGAGCAGAGCGATAATGACAGACGATATTCGTGATGAAGATGTGCAGAACGAACACAACATAACCGTTGGGTTATCCGACGAAGAAGACCTACAACTAGAGGAGCTGATCCCGAAAGAAATCGCTATCCTGCCGCTGCGTGGCATTGTTGTATTTCCCCAGACGGCAGTTCCGCTGACTGTGGGGCAGCCCCGGTCTATTCGTCTGGTTGACGAAGTCGTGTCCACTGAACCGCGCCTGATTGGATTGTTCCCTGCCGTTAACCCTGAACTGGAATCACCTCGACCAGACGAAATCCACGAGATCGGCACACTGGCCCAGATTCATCGCCTGTTCCGCGCCCCTGACGGCACTATCCGGCTGCTGGTACAGGGATTGCGGCGTATCGAAGTCGAGGAGTATATAACTACGGAACCGTACCTGAGAGCCGCCATCCATGATGCGCCAGAGGTTGTCGAGGACACGCTGGAAATTGAAGCGCTTTCGCGGACGGTAGTTGATTTGTTTTCCAGGCTGGCCGATCTGGTCCCCGGTATTCCGGGCGAATTGATTTCATCCGCCTTGAACATGGATGACCCGCTGCAACTCGTGTACACTGTTGCAACCTACATTCGAATTGATCTGGACGATCAATACCGGCTGCTGGAAATTGAGTCCCTTGTCGAGAAACTGCGCGAACTCATGCGTATACTCCAGAAAGAATTAGAAGTTCTGGAATTGGGACACAAAATCCAGAACGAAGCCCAATCGGAAATGGAGAAGGTCCAGCGCGAATATTTTCTGCGTGAACAGCTCAAAGCCATTCAACGTGAACTTGGTGAGGGCGATGAGCAGATCATGGAGATCGAAGAGTTTCGCGCCAAGATTGAAGAAGCACAGATGCCGCAAGAGGCTGAAAAAGAAGCGAAACGCGAACTTGACCGCCTCTCAAAACTCCCTTCGGCAGCGGCAGAATATGGCGTCATCCGCACCTATCTTGACTGGATGGTCAACATGCCCTGGCAGAAGCGCACCGCTGACCGTCTGGACATCACCCACGCCCGCGATGTCCTCAACGAAGATCACTATGATCTGGAAGACATCAAGGAACGCATCCTTGAATTTCTGGCAGTCAGAAAGTTGCTGCGAGACCGGGCCGAGGAATTGGCGGAAAGTTCTAATGGTGGCGACAGTATCCGTCGCAAGCGTGAAGGCGCTATCCTGTGCTTCATTGGCCCGCCCGGCGTTGGTAAAACGTCCCTCGGCGCGTCCATTGCGCGGGCGATGGAACGCGAATTCATTCGTATGAGTCTGGGCGGAGTGCGCGATGAAGCCGAAATTCGTGGTTTCCGCCGCACCTATATTGGAGCTATGCCGGGGCGTATCGTTCAGGCTATCCGCCGTGCCGAGACACGCAATCCGGTGATTATGCTGGATGAGGTCGATAAGCTGGGGCGTGACTTCCGGGGCGATCCATCTTCGGCCCTGCTTGAAGTCCTTGACCCGGAGCAGAATTTCGAATTCCGCGATCACTATCTGGATGTCCCGTTTGACCTGTCCGAAGTGATGTTTATTACGACGGCGAATGAGATGGACCCCATTCCACGTCCACTGCTTGACCGCATGGAGATCATCCGCTTGAGCGGTTATACGGAAATGGAAAAGCTCCAGATTGCCAAGGAATATCTCGTGCCGCGCCAGATCAAGGAAAACGGTCTGTTCAAGAAAGAAATTTCGTTCCGCGAGGATGCACTGCTGGAGATTACCCGCAATTATACGCGCGAGGCAGGTGTTCGTAATCTGGAGCGACAGATTGGCAAAGTTGTGCGCAAGGTTGCCACGAAAATTGCCGAGGGGGAAGATAAACGCCACATCATCACCGAAAAGAGAGTGCGTGACATGCTGGGCCATCCCCAGTACGGCTATCGCACCGAAATTGACGAACGGGTGCGGCGTCCGGGCGTGTCCACCGGCCTCGCCTGGACGCCGGTAGGTGGCGATGTTCTCTTCGTCGAGGCCACCAGTATGAGCGGCAAAGGCGGCTTCCAATTGACCGGGCAATTGGGTGATGTTATGAAGGAAAGTGCACGAGCCGCACTGAGTTATGTGCGCAGTATCAGTAATGAGCTTGCTGTGCCTGCGGATTACTTCGAGAAGAATGATATTCATTTGCATGTGCCAGCCGGGGCCATACCAAAAGATGGACCATCTGCCGGGGTCGCCATTATTTCGGCAATCGCCTCGCTGGTAACAGGTCGAATGGTACACGATAACGTCGCTATGACTGGCGAAATTACATTGCATGGTCAGGTGCTGCCCGTTGGCGGGGTCAAAGAAAAGATACTGGCAGCTCATCGTCTTGGGCTGAACACGGTGATTCTGCCGGAGCGTAATATGCCAGACCTTGACGAACTGCCCGACGAGGTACGCAAGGTCATGAAATTTGTCCCTGCTAAAAACGTGACCACGGTTCTCGATAACGCTCTTGAAGCAGCGGCTGAGGCGGCCACTGATACCGCATATGTTGAACATGATGAGTTAGTTTGATAAGGAAGACAATCCTCCATGAAAGTATTAATTATTGATGATGATCCCAACTCCACAGATCTCATCAAGACACTGCTCGAATTAGATGGCTTTGAAGTCAAAGTATGTCTGAGAGGCGGCGAGGCCATAGATACTGCCCTGTCATTTTTGCCCGATGCCTTCTTGATAGATTTCCATCTGGATGATCGCGAAGGTGTGGAAATTGTGCAGGAATTACGGCAAAACCATGTTTTTGCCCATGCGCCCATCATTATGGCGTCGGGGCGAGATGTGGACCGTGAGGCTAAAGCTGCCGGGGCCAATAAGTTCCTTATCAAACCCTACGACCCCGCAGATTTATCCAAGCACATATTTGCATTGATGAATAACGGAAATGGCTAGAAAAAACAACAGAAGAAAGTCCCAGATGCAGTGGTTCAAAATGGACCTGCATCTTCATACGCCGGGGTCGCTGGATTACGCAGATCCCCATATTTCGTATCTTGACATCCTCCACACCGCAGAGGCTCGCGGCCTCGATATTATTGCCTTTACCGATCATAATTCGGTGGGCGGCTACAAAGCGATGATGGAGGAAATTGAAAAACTTGAGTTTCTGGTAGACCTGAAGCGAGCCGAACCAGAAGAAGAACAACGCTTAACAGAGTATAACCGGCTGTTAGAGAGAATTCTGGTGCTGCCCGGATTCGAATTCACCGCCAATTTCGGGTTTCACGTAATCGGAATATTTTCTCCGTCGACGCCTATCAATTTTATAGAGCATATTTTGCTTGACCTCGGTGTTAAGCAGGGCGCACTGGCGAAAGGCGACCCCATCAGTGGGTCAACCACCGACGTGCTTGAAGCCTATGGGGCAATTACTCGTGGTGGCGGTATTTGCATTGCAGCCCATGTCAATTCCAACAACGGCGTGATGATGCTCGATAAGAATTGGGGCGGGCAAACACGCATCGCCTATACACAGGATACTCATCTTCACTCTCTGGAAGTTACTGACCTGTTGAAGCAAGGCCGTCGTACGACCTCGCGTTTCTTCGATGGCTCCAAGCCCGAATATCCACGTCGCATGCACATCATTCAGGGTTCAGATGCCCACCGCTTGAAGGCGGAAGATGTCCGTTCCAACAAGAATTTGGGTGTTGGTGATCGCGTGACCGAAGTGCTGCTCCCCGAAGCAACCTTTGATGCCCTACTGGACATGTTTGAAAACAATGACTTCGCCCGGACCCGTCCGTATCGCCGCAGCCATGATCCGTACGATCATATTCAGGCAGCTCGTCAGGAAGGCCCCAGTATTGTGCAGGCGTTTCACGAAAAAATGACCCGTCGCAATGGTCATTTGTACGCAGTATTGACTGATATTTGTGCGATGGCGAATACCAACGGCGGAACTATTTACGTGGGTCTGAGTGAAGACCCTAAAGTTGAACCTGCCGGTATACGCAGTGTTGCTCCGCAGATTGAACAGTTGCATAGTGAAGTCGACAATCGCATAACACCCAAGCTTGACCTTGAAATTGATGCGCAGTCCACGCAGGGTAAGACCATCATTCGCATCCTCGTGCCACACGGCGCAGATCCGCCGTATGCCATCGACGAGAACAAATTTTATGTTCGCGATGAAACGGAGGCCAACCTTGCAGTCCGCGATGAAATTGTGCAGTTGATCTTGCGAAACGCTGGATTGCCGTCGGCGGAACAAACCGAGGCCACTGAGGTATCAAGTGACAATTCTGATGGACATATTATACCCCCGAAGACGGGCGTCGAAATTGTGTCCACTGAAAAACGACAAGGCAAGCTGTATCATACTGTGCGTGATCTGCGCAATGGCAACACCGTCAATAACGTCACGCGCCAATCCGCCCGTGACCTGTGGCGCTATGCAATTATCCGCCACGAGAATGAAACCGTAAGCGAGCAGCAGCTTGACTGGCGCGACGACATTGCGCTGGTGCGTAAACACAAGTATCGCAACTACACTCGCTACGATCTTGCTCAGAAGGAAGATGAGGGTTTGCGCGTATATTACGGCGTGACTGCCGATGGCATGAGCGGCAAGTGGCAAGACTTCGTTGAAGATGAAGATTAGCTGATTTTCGCCGCGGCGTTGATGAGCATTGGGACGGTGTTAGTTAACGAATCGATCAACTACACCGTCTCTTTGATTTCACAGCCAGTCGAGCCTATCGATTTCTATAGGCAATTGTCCTCAAATTCAGTAAACTATGGGTATGCAGAATGCGATATAGGAACAATATGCATGTCCGAGCAGCTAATCGAAACCATGAATGCTGAAATCGAAAAGATGGCCGACTGGGTTATACAGAACGAGCGGCGCTTGCCTATGGACAAATTCATTGAGTCGATAATGGGCGGCGGCCTTGCTGAGATAATCGAACATAATGGCGGAAGGATTCTGAGCTTCATCATCCAGAACAAAGAAGGTGAAGCCGTCCCTTTGCATGATTTTCAGATACCAGACCTCGGCGGTGCGCATAATTTACGCGGATTTTTGTTATCCGCCAATGATGGTTCCGAAACCCTTAACAGCACTGAGTTAAAAGACATCCACGTATTCAGCACTGAACTCAACATCTTCTTTGAAGGTCTCTACGTTACAATCATGAGCACCATCGAAAGTGGCAATCAGGTGAGTGTTGTAATCAAGGAGACACCTAAGTCTTGAACAGGTGGGCAGTGCTGGTAGAATAGAGGGCTAAGAGAATCAAGGGAGACATGACGATGCAGGGAGTTGAATCGCCAACCGATGCGCTTAATCGCCAGCTTTATCATCTGGGCGCACATGTTCGCACTACGGGTCGCAAAATCCCGAAAATGAAGTTTGTTGATGCCGTTATGGGTGGCGGGTTTAGTGACCTCGTGAGTCAATTTGGTGGCAGAACACTGGCGTTTCACATCAAGACCACATCGGGCGACGAGGTTTTATTGCAAGAGTATCCAATTCCAGACTTCGGGGCGAAAGAAAATATGCGCGGATTTCTGTTTGCGGCAGATAATGGTACAGAAACGCTCATCGGAAGGTCCACGGCTTCAAATCTGAACATGTTTCAGATGCTGGACGATTTCTTTGACGGCATCTATAACATCTGTATGGGTGCCTATATGAGCGGCAATGACGTTGAAGTCCGCTTGCTGTAAATCGAAGCCCCTGTTATTGGGGGCTTTTTCATCTATCTGATTTCGAGCAATTCTACGTCAAAGATGAGGGTCGAATAAGGTGGGATAGCTCCCGGATAACCCTTTTCCCCATAGGCCAGATGGTAGGGAATGTAGAATTTGTAGCGCGACCCAACGGACATCAACTGCAACCCCTCGGTCCAACCAGCAATCACACCATTCAGCGGAAATGAAATCGGTTCACCCCGGTCATAGCTGCTGTCAAACGTCTTGTTGTCAATGAATGCGCCCCGGTAGTTCACGACAACAACATCGGTCGGTCCCGGTTTGGGGCCATCGCCATCTTCGAGCACAGTGTATTGCAGGCCGCTGCCGGTGACATATACATCGTCACGTTTGGCGTTTTCAGCCAGAAAGTCTTCGCCTTCTTGTTTGTGATCTTTAGCCATGAACAAATCCTTTCACATATGAAAGGGAAGTGTAACGGAGCGGACGGAGATATGCTATCCCCGAACGCTCATCACCCTCTCACATGACATTCGTCACCATATAAATAGATTTTTCTCATCAAAGGGCAATCGTGCAGTCACTATTACCCCCCCCGTGTTACAATTCGTGTCGTAATGAACGCATATTTTTGCTATACATTTCTCGTGTAAGGAGTAAAGTTTACAGTGAAACAGAAACTTATGGTTGTCATAGCCCTGTTTCTGGCGATTGGCTTCCTGACCCAACTGCCGGGCGATGCCCTCAGTCAGGAGGTAACCGGCACACCGCAGGCCCCACCGACGGCAACATTGCCACCCCCACCCAACAGCCGACCTACCATTGCCCCACCGACGGCGACGCAGCCACCGCCGCCGACAGCATTACCGCCCACCATGCCGCCGCCGAATCCGCGCCCGGATGGCTTGCCGTCACTGACGCCGAGTCCCACATCGACCATGATCGGGAATACACCGACTACGCCGCCCGCCACGCTGTCACCTTCACCCGATGGCTGGACGACCTATGCTGATACGGACCCGTTGCTGAATTATGAAAAGGGCAAGTGGCAAGCACTGACCATTCCCGAAGCCATGGGCGGCACTTTAACGCTTACTTCTGAGCCACATGCCTACCTGAGCGTGTATTTTGAGGGGACAGGTATTCGGATTATCTATGCAGCAGGGCCTGATGGAAACGCATTCACCGCACGTTTGGATCATCAGCCAGAGCAGACCGGCAGCGCCTATTTCACTGAAACCCGTTATGGGCATCCGTTCGTGTTGGAAAATTTGACACCGGGTACTCATGTCCTGACTCTTTACAATGGTCCCGGTACGTTGCGAATTGAGGGTGTTCAGGTAGAGGGCCGTTTAACTGCCCGACCACCACAAACTCGTCCACCATCTGTACCTGACACATTGACTAGCGTGAATTCTGCTGTTCGCGATATTCAGTACATCCCTGGTGGACGATTTGTTCTTTATGACATTGACGATATTAATTTTGTTGAAGATGTCATACTCGCCGATATTGGATTTCCCATTCAATTCTACACTACCACTTACACAGGCTTGTATGTAGATATAAATGGATATGTCGCATTTGATCCAAATTATGTAGATCTAACGCTAGAGCCATGGGTCCCTTCAGATTTGCATGAAACAGGCTTTCCTATAATCGCAACTTTCTGGGAAGATGTTGTCGCGCAAGGCACAGACCCTAATATTAACATTGGGATAATAGAATACGGTCGTGGAACCATCGGGAGCAATTCAGCATTTGCTGTCACATGGCGGGAGGTAGAGTGCTTTAGTACTACATCAACTACAAGAAATACCTTTCAAATGGTCCTCATCAATCAATCCAGTGCTCCAAATGATTACATTCTGGAATTAAATTATGAACAGATTGAGTGGGAATCTAGCGACGGAAATGCAGACTGTATAATCGACAATCCAAATTATCAGGGAAATGACATTCCTCGTGCGGGATATTCCGACGGTAGCAATCAAAGTACGAGCGTTGAACTACCCGGTTCGGGTGTTCCAAACGCATTCCTCGACATTGACCCATCCACCGGACAGGCTAACCCAACTGGCTTAATCTACAACAGCCTCGATAGCTCCGTGCTCGGACGGTATCGCTGGTGTTTTGGTGGCCCCTGTCCGCCCGAGCCAAGCGTTTGCACCATTACCGTAATAGAGCAACCTACCGATTGGACAATATATGTACCCCAAGAAGCCCAAGATATGAAAGCCTTTGCCGATGGAGCTGGCCTGATTGTGCATTCCGCTCCAACAATAAACGCGGTGCGGGGAACATCCTCCACTTCAGCTTTAAGCGCGATTAGCTTACAGGATACTCATATAGCGTGGGGTAGCCCAATTGATGCTGTAAGTCGCATCGTTTTTCCTAAATTTTCGGGTCAAGTTGAAGATGGTCAAGTGTGGTTTGAAATCAATCTACCGAATGGAGGTACAGGATGGATACTCGGTTTTATAAAGGACTATGATTCAATAGCCCAAGCATGGTTTGATCGTGAATTTGTTGTTGGCGGCGCTACCACCTGTGGCGCTCTGGGAGCACCGATTGGTCAGATTCGATTTTACTACGACCGGGAGATGGCAGCGAACTATGCCATTGCTCATAGTTACCAGAACGAAGCCTATCCACCTGAAAATGGATTCGTGCATAATCGCTTAAATGACGATGTTCTAGATTATTGGTCAAACAATCCACCAATAGTTAGTGAATTGCCGTTTGCACATTTTCATTTTGGGGGTATCTGCAATTATGACTGTTCAGGTGAAGCAACTGGCTCAGCAGTTTTCACTTCCCACGTTATCTGGATGGGGGGGATGCCGAGTACATTGGATTTGAATTATGATCCTAATAATCTCCCGGCGGCATATGAGTGCTCAAATCCGACTCCTACTACTAGTAGAGGCTGGCGCTATTGCGCAATTTTACCTAACCAGAATAAAGCGAGTCAGGGCGGGGCAAACAATGTGTGGAATCTTCATCAGGGCATTATAGCCTACTACACCGATACGGTGTTGCCATTTGTGACAGAGCCGGATGGTCAAGATAACGATAACCCCTCAGACTGTACAGGTACACCAACCCCTTCTGATCCTTGCGTCAACGATGTTGACCGTCCACTTAACATTGATTATGCCAACCCACTTGACATGCTGGGTAGTACTCGTGGACACGCTGTTCCTACGCGAATGCCGTTAGATGATGCTGCTCGTTACTCGCTTACTGAGATACGTCATTTGACTGACAAAATTATTAGCCTTAGTTCGGGCAAGGTACTGGATAACGTGATGTTGTCAAACATTGTGACCGGGGTTGTTTCGGAAATAAAGTATGGCGACTATATGTGGATCAACACAGGTGCAAGTACACCCCTTGATACGGATGACGATGATACTCACGGGTTGCTCGTAGTTGGTTGGGGAGAAGCTAAAAATTGTGCCGATGTGATAGAGCCAAGCTCAGGAGTAAGGACTCAACTTATAGTTGGTTCGTCAACAGACATTTCTCCAACATTAGGTGATGCAAACACAGCAGGGGTTCCAAATCCTGTGCCTTATGTTGTTGATTTTAGCTTTAGAATACAGCAACCAATACCGCGACCGTTTTACTGTACGCGATTTGATGCGGAGGATTATACCAGTAGCTTTGTTGTAACTGAGGACGATCCTCAAGGCAATTCTACAGATAGGAATTGGAGCGTTTTTGACTTCAATCATAGCTGGTACTTCTTCGCATTACCCGATGAGATCATGCTTGACATAGAGTTTCTACATGTTGACGCGACATGGCAATGGCTGGAGGCTACTGATGTTATTGTCTACCCGTAAGTTCATTTTACTTTTCACCGCTTTTTTATTAGGCGGGATATTGATTGTACCCGATCATTCAAACGCAGCGTTTCAAGGCAACTCTGTCTGGCAAATTGCCTGGCATCCGACGGCTGATGTACTGGCGGTTGCTTTTGATCCCACTCCCGAAGCTCAATATATCACTGACCAGTCTCTCTGGCTCTACACAGATGAAGGGCAGGTAATTACACAGATAGCGTTACCTTTACAAGATGATATCAAGGACATGAAATGGAGTCCTGATGGTAATTACCTTGCTGTGGTAAGCCATGCTGCTGGAGTTGACTCGATCTATATCATAAACACTTCCATTATCAACAATCCACAGATTGTGCCAGGTTTTCCAGTGCCTCACGTTAATTCACGCGATGTGGCATGGAGTCCCGATAGTAGTCAGATTGCCATCAACTGGGCCGCTATCTTAGAAGTTTGGGATGTGGCATCCGGCACAAAAGTATTGACACGAGATGTCAGACCACAACCAAGTAATATTTCTGAGATGGCCTGGAGTTCAGACAACAAGCTGGCTGATGCAGGCATAAGAGAGGTGTATATTTGGGATATGAATACACCATCAACGCCAACTAGTATTATCCCGTTTGACAATACCAGCATCTTTGACATTGTGTGGAGTCCTGATAATACTCAGATTGCAGTAAGCAACGTTGGTTCCATAGAAATCTGGAACGAAGGCACTACAACACCAACGTTTTCAGTACAGAGTGTCACGCTTCCTTTAACAGATTCTGAAACCACGTTGAGGAAACTTGAGTGGCAGGGCAATCTTCTCGTCGGTCAAGCAGATTTCGGCAAGATACATTTGTGGGATACACAAACATGGCAAGAAATTGTTACATTTGATGGAAAACGGTTTTCGCGTGCGCTGTCAGTAAGCCCGGATGGTAGACGGTTTGCTTTCGCTGGACCAGATGGGTCGCTAGTCATCAAATCATTCCCCACCACCGACCCCGGCACCGATCTAGCCGTGACAGACGTAGACAATAGCGGCAGCGAACTCGTCACGCTGGATGGGTCCGGTAGTTTCGACCCCGATGGAAATATCGCCACCTATGAATGGAGCGAAAACGGAATTGCTTTCGCATCAACGGCTAGCGTGGAAAGGGAGGTGACGCTGGGGCAGCATACCTTTATGCTCAAAGTGACCGACAATGACGGGTTAACCGACTCGGACACAGTGGACATTGAGGTCGTGCCGTCGCCACATGATTGGCTGGTGGTTGCTCATAGCTGTAACGCCAATGACGATCTGGTGTTGACCATCTCCAACGGGGACACGCCGTTGAATGTGACCACCAGCAACGGCTGGGCGCTGCCACCACCCGATGAGTGGGTGTTGGGTAACAACATCGTGCCCGGTCCGGCCAGTTGGGATGATCTGACGGTCAGTGAATTGAGTGGCGACACCCAGAGCATCAATCTGGGCAACATCATGTGCCGCCCGGATGCCCCGGTGCTGCTCCTGCCGCCGCATGGTACTCATACCACCGTTACTCGCCCCCTGTTCAAATGGAGCGAAGTCCCGGAGGCCCATACCTACCGGATCTGGATTTACGACAATTTACAAAACCCGACCTTTGAAATCCTGGAAAACTTCCCGGCAGAACCCAACCCGTCTTACCGGCCGTCAGTTTTCCTGCCCGTTGGACAATATTTCTGGCGGATGCGGGCGCGGGTCAATAATGTGTGGAGTTTGTGGAGTACGATCAATACCCTGTATATTGATCCTCCGCTTGCACCGCTATTTGGGGAATTAACCACCGTACCTGTTGGTGAGGGCCTTGCGGGTGAAGGTCCAACCACCGACGGCTATGAGTTGGCCTTCAGCGGTGATCAATTAGGCATCGTATTCGATACCGATCCCGGCTTCAAAGAAATGACGATTGAAGTTGATGGCGAGGTGTTTAGCACGATTTATCCTGACCTGCCCGCCGCAGAAGGGATGATTGAACTGTATACGCTGCCGGACAGCGGCTCGCATACGGTGCGCGTGTATGGCCCGGATAACGCCGCTGCCCTTCGGGCGTTCCTGATCGAAGAATAGTCAAATTGGGGCACGGCACAGGCTGTGCCCCACTCTTCCTAACTCGGACTTTAAATGTTAAACTGCACTTTCACTCGTATTGCAAAGCGCGAATGATGTCCAGTTTGGCGGCATTGCGGGCGGGCAGTACACTGGCGAACAGCGCCAGTAGTATCGCAAGGATCACCGCTGCCACAACTCCCATCGCCGGGAAGATGAAGGGTACGGTCCAGCCGATAACGGAAAATGCGGCGGTGAGGCCGTAACTCAGGGCGACGCCCACCAGGACACCAAGCGATGCCCCGAACAGCCCCAGTATCAGCGCTTCGGCGATGACCATGCGCTGCACCTGAGTGCGGCTCGCACCCACTGCCCGCACTACACCGATTTCACGGGTCCGTTCCAGAATGTTGATTGTCAGCGTATTGAGCAGCCCAAGTGCCGCCGGGATCAGGATGAGGGCAGCCAGTACATAATAGACATTCATGATGCCCGTTACGAGCTGCGTCATCTCATCGGTATAGGTGCGGGTCAGGCCAACCTCGAACTGCGGGTAATCCTGTGCAACCGCTTCAATCTTGCTCAGTGCCGTCTGCTCATCGACACCCGGTTTGAGATTAATCATAAACAGGATGCTTTCAGATTTGTGGAAGTCGGCTGTCATATTGTCCTGCGAGATCATGAATGTCAGAATCTTCAGGTTCATGAGGTCGTTCGCGATTCCAGTTACCCGGTATGTTTGCGGTCCCTCGGCGGTTTGCAATTCAAAATCGTCGCCAACGTCGAGTCCCAATTGCAGGGCCGTGATCGAATTGATGATCATGCTCCGTCCACTGGCAAGATCATCATAGGCTTCCTCAGCATCGCCTTTTGTGAATTCCAGATCAGTGACCTGCGGGTAGGTGGCTGGATCAATGCCAAGAATCGTTAGACGGTTCCCATCGTACATACTGGAGGCATAACGCCAATCACTGACCGTCTCCACCTCCGGCAATGCCATCAAATCCGCCTTCAGGGTCTCATCTGCGCCAATGAGATTGTTGTAGACAAACATGGCAGGTGGCATCAGCAGGACATCATTGGCAAAACTCGTATTCAGCATGTTTTCGATCATGGCGGTCGAGCCGCTTATAACCGCGCTGACGGCGATCAAGACCGCGAGGCCGATCATCAGGGTACTGGCTGTAATCGAGGCACGTCCCGGTTGGCGTACCATGTTGCTGCGAGCCAGATCACCTTCCCGTGCAAACCACAGTGACAGGATAGGCTCAAATAGGCGGGCAGCAGGCACCACCAGCCCCGGTGAGGCAATTACAGCACCCAACAGAAACACCACTGCTCCAGCAGGGGCGCTCGTCTCACCGGCAACCAGCAGCAGTGCCGCCACAATCATTACGCCAAATCCCAGATACAAGCCCCAGCGGGCGGCGCGGTGAGCTGCCGAAACGGTCGCCGGGCGCAGTGTCTCCATCGGCGATGTACGGCTGGCACGCCGGGCCGGGAAGAATCCAGCCAGTAATGTGACAATTAACCCCATAAACACCGCCAGGAAGAAAGCAGTCGCATTGAATTCGAGTTCCAACTGGATGCTGCCCGCAAACATTGACCAGACATCGGTCATAAAATCAGTCATGATAAGTGCCAGCAGATACCCCGCCAACAGTCCGATAACGGTCCCAATCACACCTTGCAGCAGACTTTCAATCAGAATCAACTGCATAATCTGGTGGCGGGTTGCGCCAATGGCCCGCAGCATTCCCAGATCGTGCTGCCGCTCAAGAACGACTGTGCGGAAGGTATTGAAAATCAGGAAGCCGCCCAAAAACAGGGCGATCATGCCAAACACGTTCAGCATGACGACCGCGACTTCCATCGTGGCAAAGACGTCCGATTCAGCATTGGTTACAAACTGTGTGCCCAGTGCCTTCTCAATATCGAGCGTCAGGCGATCTGCATCAACCCCGTCAGCATAGCGGACCTGAATCAGATTGATTAATCCGGGCTGGTTCACAATGGTTTGCGCATCGCTAAGGGTCGTCAGCAAGCGTGGTACATCGGGATTGGTCGGTTCTTCTTCGAGAACACCCACCACCTCATAAGTCTGTATGCCATCGGTTGTCGGCAGCGACAATATATCACCAACTGCCGCCACGCCATCTGGCACAACGAGCACACCTGTATCTTCGTCGGCAAGGAATCGACCCGCCTTCAGGTCGTAATCTCTCACCTGTACAATCGTAGCGGGATTCACGCCAACGATCTGGATTTCCTCGTAGGAAGGGTTAAGGTTTTCTGGCAGGATAACCTGGCGTTGCAACACTTCGGCAACTGCCTGTACACCTTCAATGGTGGCAATTATCTGAATGGGTTGTTCTGAAGCAAAGGATTCGTTGGTCACGCTGGTGATATTCAAATCAACAGCATCCTGATCGGACTCCAGTGCCTGACGCAGTGACTCCATGGCGCTGGGCAGCACCAGATTGAAGGCAAAAATCATGCCGACACCAAAGACTACTGCCAGTGTCGTGAGCAGGGTGCGCAGCTTGCGCCCTTTCATATACTGAAAGGCCATTGTCATCATTTGAAACCATGTGGAGGTTTTCATTTTTTTCTCCTAGCGCACCGTGACGCGACCCAACTGCTCGCGTATTTCTTCTTCGTTGCCATGACCTTTGAGATGGTTTTCATCAACAATTTCGCCATCCTTTAGGAACACGATACGGTCAGCGTGGGCCGCCACGCGCGGATCGTGCGTGACCATGACAATTGTACGTCCAAACTCATCCACCACTTGCCGCAGTAGACTAACCACTTCATCGCCACTCTTTGAATCGAGATTTCCGGTTGGTTCGTCGCCGAGGATGAGCGCCGGATCGGTGACAAGTGCCCGTGCAATGGTTACACGCTGTTGTTGACCACCCGAAAGCTCAGCGGGGCGGTGTGATTTCCGCTCTAGCAAGCCCACCTTTTCCAGTGCTTCATCAGCAAGGCGCAGGGCTTCACCACGCGGTATACCATCCAGAATGAGCGGCATCGCGACATTCTCCTGGGCGGTTAAAACCGGGATCAGATTGAAGAACTGGAATACGAAGCCTATTTTCTGGCGGCGCAGTTCGGAGAGCGCATTATCTCGCAGGGTGCTGATGTCCTTCTCGTTCAGGAAAACTTTGCCCTCGGTGGGGTGATCTAAACCACCCAGCAAATAGAGCAGCGTGCTCTTACCTGAACCACTGGGTCCCATGATAGCGACAAATTCACCCTCTTCCACATTAAAACTTACATCCTTGAGCGCGTAGATGGTATGCGCCGCATCACCATAGGTTCTGGTAAGTGATTCTGTGCGAATGACGTTCATGTGTTGAAACCTTTCTCAGACTTC
>JAKEEQ010000108.1 GCA_022616515.1 Chloroflexota bacterium
CCTGGGAAGCCCTCGAACGGGCACTGGTTCGCGGCGAAATCGCCATCGAAGAGCCGGATGTGCGGGAACCAACGATTAAAACAACCGAACAACTCGAACCCGAACCGATCCCACTGCGTATCAAGGTTGTGCTGGTGGGCAGTGCCGACCTGTACTACCTGCTTTATAACGACGATGACCGATTCCGTGAATTATTTCAAGTCAAAGCGGATTTTAACAGCTCCATGAAACGCACGGTGGAGAGTGAAGATTCCTATGCCCTGTTCATCAGTATGCTCTGCGCCACCGAGGACCTGCCCCATTTCGACGTGGGTGCGGTGCGACGGATGATTGACTACGGCAGTTGGATGGTTGGCGATCAGAACAAACTGTGCACCCAATTCGGCCTGTTGACTCCGCTCATTTATGAAGCCGTTTATATTGCTGGACATAATGATCATAATACTGTTCTCGCCGAGGATGTCGAAGCCGCCATCCAGGCGAGTGCATATCGTAATAACCTGCTCGAAGAATTGAGCCATGAGGATATTTACGAAGGTACAGTGTTTATTGACGTCACGGGGGAAATTGTTGGGCAGGTTAATGGTTTGGTCGTGATGCAGCAAGGCACTTACAGCTTTGGCTTGCCCAACCGCCTCACGGCGCGTGTCTACATGGGGCATCGTGAGGTCGTTCAAATTGACCGTGAAAGCCGTATGACAGGCCCGATTCATGATAAAGGGGTCTTGATCTTGCAGGGTTATCTGGGTGGACGCTACGCGCAGGATTATCCACTGTCCCTGACCGCGACACTCAGCTTCGAGCAAAACTATGGTGGGATGGAAGGTGATTCGGCGTCGAGCACTGAACTCTATGCACTGCTCTCGGCGCTGTCCAATTTCTCTATCCGCCAGGACATCGCGGTAACGGGGAGTGTCAACCAACTCGGTCAGATTCAGCCAGTGGGTGGGATCACCCAGAAAATCGAAGGGTTCTTCAATATTTGCAAGCAGAATGGCCTGACCGGGACACAAGGCTGTATCATCCCCAGGGCGAATGTGCGCCACCTAATGCTCAATAACGACGTTGTGCAAGCCGTTAAGGATGGCCTCTTTCACGTTTATGCTATCGACACCGTAGATGAAGGTATTTCAATCCTGACCGGCAAAGAAGCTAGCGATATTCATGAAGCAGTAGATCGGCGGCTGCGAACTTTTGCCGAGCGATTGGCGACATTCGAGGCACGCCGTCCAGGTGGTGTAGAAGTCTAGAATCCTGTTCACGCAGGGTGATCGGATACATTTCGCGGTAAATGGGGTCTTTGATGTCGCGCAATAAACACTCGATTTTTTTCTCCGGTAAAGAACAACATCATGCCTCTACTTTTGCCGGTAATGGGCCACCGCGAAGGCAGCAAAATCGCCAATCGACTCACCCAGACCGGGCGGTACGATGTCCACCACGCTCAGCGAGTAGGGGATCACTTCCTCGTGCAGCACCGCCCACATCGTCTCTTCCAGCAAATGCCGCTGGCGCAGATAGATGCTGCCCAGAATAATCCGCTGCGGGTTCAAAATATCAATTAGCAGTGCCAGCCCCTGCCCCAGCCGCCGGGCAACCGTGTTAAAAATTTCCAGTGCCAGCGGATCGCCAGCGTTGGCCGCTTCGGCTACCGTGCGGGTGCTGATGTCCGGCAAATCCGCCAGCGTGGGGGCAAAAGTCGGCGGATTTCCGGCGCGAATTGCGGCCTCAGCTTTCGCGAATGCCAGCCGTGCAATACCGCCCCCGCTGCAAAAACCTTCAAACGACCCCGCCTTACCAAAACCCACCGGACCGTCATCCGCCAGCCGGATATGCCCGACCTCGCCGCCCATATCGTTCGTCCCGCTGTATAGCTGCCCATTCAGAATCAGCCCGGCCCCCATGCCCGTGCCAAATGTCAGGAAAATGAGGTTATCCAATCCGCGTCCTGCTCCCCACAGCCATTCGGCCAGTGCCCCGGCGTTGGCATCATTTTGTAGGGCAGTAGGGATATGGAAACGCTGCTCAAAATACTCCACGACAGGGATATTCATCCAACCCGGCAGATTGGGCGGCTCCAACACCAATCCCCGCCGACTGTCCAGCGGACCGCCGCAGCTTATGCCAATCGCGGTAATGGCTTGATTACCCTTCAACTCTTCAAGATGCTCGGCAAACAGATCAAGCGTTGCCTGCGGTGTGGCGGGTGTCGGGAAGCGGCGTTTATCGAGTATAGTGATCTGGTTACCATCCACCCGTCCCAGACTGATGGCGCATTTTGTGCCTCCAATATCCACCCCAATCAGCCGCTCACTCATGGAAAAATTCCTGTTCCAGCATGATCGAGAGGGCATGATAGACCGGCAGATGACGCTCCTGAATTTCCAGCGTACGCTCATAAGGGACACGAATCGTAACATCACACAGCGCAGGCATTTTACCGCCCGTTTTTCCCGTTAAGCCTATGCTATGCAGGCCCAACACTTTCGCCACTGCCAGCGCATGCAGCACATTGGTGGAATTGCCGGAGGTGCTGATGCCAATCAGGGTATCGCCCGCTTTGCCCAGCCCGTAAACCTGCTGCGCAAACACCATATCACCCGCCACATCATTACTGAAAGCCGTCCCCAGCGCAATGTGCCCGGTCAGTGCGATGGTTGGCAGTGCACCCTGCAAATGATCCGCGATGTACGCGCCGTTTTCAGAGTCGAGGCGGGCAAGCTGCTGGCGCAGTTCGTAGCTGATCGGGCGTTGGCGCTCAAAGCCTTTCATGAGTTCGCCCACCCAGTGATCGCTGTCGGCGGCACTGCCACCATTGCCACAAATCAGCACCTTACCGCCCGTCTCGTAAGTCCCGCGCATCAGACCAAACGCGGTTTCAATATCGTTCAGGCAGTCGGCTAAATCGGGGTAACGCCGCTCTAAATCAGTCAGGATTGGATGCATTACACACTCCTTAAATGCTCAAGGGCCTGTTCAAAAAAAGCAGGGTGGAGTTTAACCATTAAAGCTGCATCCTCAAAAATGTGTGCTCACATAGACTTGCTTTTTCGTGTTAACCAATTGAAGATATAGGAAATTTTTCACGAATAGATGAGGTGCTAAGTGTTGAATCTTCTGCCCCACCCGCGCAAATTGACCCAACACGGCGGAATCTTTCACGTTCCATCAAACGGCCTGCTGGTGCTGGATATCCCCACCCCGGCTGAACTGCTCTTTACCGGAAAACGGCTGGCGCAGGCATTTTCGGAATTTGTGGATGTTCATCTGGACATCAGCGGGAGTTATCCCGTACCCGGCCTACTACGCCTGAGCATGAATCCCGGCTTTAAACATGCCGAAGGCTACCGCCTGACCATTGAGGAGTCGGGCATTTATATCACAGGCAAAGACCCGGCTGCTCTTTTTTATGGCGCGGCGACGCTCATTCAACTGATACAGACTCACGGGCGCGACCTGCCGCTACTCACCATTGAGGACTATCCTGATTTCCCCGTACGCGGCGTGATGCTGGACATCAGCCGGGATAAAGTGCCGACGCTGGAAACACTCCTTCAACTGGTGGATATGCTGGCAGGCTGGAAAATCAACCAGTTTCAGCTTTATACCGAGCACACTTTCGCCTATCACGCGCATGAAGTGGTCTGGAAGAACGCCTCGCCCATGACCGCCAGCGACATTCTTTTGCTGGATGCCTACTGCCGCGAACGGTTCATTGAACTGGTGCCCAATCAAAACAGTTTTGGGCATATGCATCGCTGGCTGGAGCATCCTGAATACAAGTATCTGGGCGAAACGGAAGAAGGCACCCGCATGCCGTGGGGCGAGCTGTTCGAGCATCCCTTCAGTTTTTCCCCCGCCGTGCCAGAAACCCTCGATTTCCTTGAAGCGCTCTACGATGAACTGCTGCCCAATTTCACCAGCAAGCTGTTTAACGTTGGTGCGGATGAAACCTTTGATCTGGGCGCGGGCCGCACCAGAGCGCTGGTTGAGGAGAAGGGGAAGGGGCGTGTTTACCTCGATTATCTGCTGGAACTCTACCAGCGGGTCAAATCTCGCGGCTATACGATGCAGTTCTGGGGCGACATTATCAATCAGTATCCTGATCTGGTTCCACTGCTGCCCCGTGACGCTATCGCCTTAGAGTGGGGCTATGAAGCCGATCATGATTTCCCCGGCAAGACCCAACTCTTCGCCGAATCGGGCATTGCCTATTATGTGTGTCCGGGAACATCGTCGTGGAACACCTTTGCCGGGCGCACGGATAACGCCATCGAAAACATTCGCAATGCAGTCGAAAATGGGCTGAGAAACAGCGCAGTGGGTGTTTTAAATACGGATTGGGGCGATAACGGCCACTGGCAGCCCCTTCCAGCGAGTTATCTGGGATTTGCTTATGGTGCTGGTGCAAGCTGGTGCTATGAGCAAAATCGCGACATGGATGTACCGGCGGTGCTGGATACATTCGCATTTCGCGATACGGCGGGTGTGATGGGCAAACTGGCCTATGATCTGGGCAATGCCTACCAGCAGCCGCAGGTTCTATTGCACAATGGCAGCCTGTTGTTCTGGCTGTATAACCATCCGATTGAAAAGCTGCTGTCAGAAAAACAGTCCACCCTCGACACCGGGCAGACTCTACACGACACCATCACCTACATTGACGACACAATGGCATCTCTCGACCGGGCACAAATCCAACACTCCGATGCGGATCTACTGAAGCAGGAGTTTCGGTATGCTGCCGACCTGCTCAAACACGGTGCGAAGCGGGGTTTATTGATGTTGGACAATGGCGGCTCGAATTCTGACGAGATGCGCACCGAATTTGACAGACTAAAGCAGGCGCATCGTGATGTGTGGTTGGCGCGGAATCGCCCCGGCGGGTTAGAGGACAGTGCCGCCCGTCTTGTGCGTGCCCGCAGCAAGTATCTTGACTGAACACCGAAATAATCCACTCTCATCGGACATCTCCCCCATGTTTGGTTGGCGGTGTGTAGTTTTTCAAAAGCCGCTGACAGTGCCAGAAAATCCAGTGTTATTAACAGCGGATAGCCACATCGGGCTGTCCCTACAAAGCCACCGTGCAAAGTCGATTCTCTACTAAACGAGCAGCCCCGTAGGGGCGTCCACATCGGGACGCCCTCCTAACGACCATGTTTGGGGAGATGTCGTGCTAGCAACAGAGAGGTTCATCTACAAGACGTACCATCTGTTTTATTTTGAACGCACCCGCCATTACACGATAATTTTCAACTTGACACTATATTTTTTAGGAGTCAGCACTTGACCAGTATCGTAGAATCATGTATTCTATTGTAGAACATTTGTGCTAGATACGCCGGACAGGAGCCTGTCTATGGGTAAGGTATTTGTGCGCAAAACAGTGTCGCTGGACGGGTTCATCGCAGACAAGGACGATGGAGTAGGTCGCTTGATGCGCTGGTATCGCAGCGGTGATGCTGAGTTCAAGGCATTTGACAGGATGGTATTCAGGCTGCCTGCTGTTAGTCTTGAAGGCTTTGAGGAAATGATGCGCACGACGGGGGCGGTGGTCGACGGGATTACGACGTGTCGCAATATGGAGACAACCATCCAATGGGTGTGCCACATTTTGTGGTGACACACCGCGTTCCAGAGGGTCAAACCTCATCATGGTTTACCTTTGTTACTGACGGCGTGGAAAGTGCGGTCCAAAAGGCCAAACAAGCTGCCGGGGACAAGAATGTGGTGGTCACGGGGGCAAAGATTGTACAGCAGTGCCTTATGGCAGGCTTGTTAGACGAGATCCATATAGATCTTGTGCCATTATTATTAGGGGAGGGCATCCGGTTATTTGAGAATTTAGGAACGGCGCACGTTGAGTTGGAGCAATTGGACGTAACGGAAGCTCCAACCGTGACACATCTGCGCTACCGGGTGATTAGCTGACGATACGGAGTATGCCCATGAGCAAAGTTACTGCAAACATGTCGATGTCCCTGGACGGATTCATCGCCGGGCCTCATGATGATGTAGAGCGGCTGCATGAATGGATGTTTCCACCGAGAGGCAATTTTCAACAAGTCCTTGACGAAATGTTCAAAACGGTCGGGGCTATTATCATGGGCAGTCGGATGTTCAAGTTGGGAGAAGAACCCTGGGGCAATGATCCTCCTTTTCACATGCCAGCGTTTGTATTAACCCACGAAGCCAGACCTGTGCTTGTTAAAGAAGGCGGCACAACGTTTACTTTCGTCGACGACGGTATTGAAAGTGCTTTGAAACAAGCGAGAGCAGCCGCGGACGACAAAGATGTTATGGTGACAGGTGGCGCGAATGCCATCCAGCAGTACATCAATATGGGTGTACTTGAAGAGATACGGATTCACATGATACCTGTCTTGCTCGGCGATGGGATACCCTTATTTGACAACTTAGGGGATATGCCTATTGAACTGGAACAAGTGGAAGTGATCGAGGGACAAGGCGTGACACATTTGCGCTACCGGGTTGTAAAATGACGGAAGCCGCTGCTCAGAAACTTGTGCTGATGAAGGATATTCGTGATGCGTAAACTGATTGTCTGCAATATCATGTCGCTGGACGGCTACTATGAAGGGGAAGGGGGCGATGTAATGCCCCTGTTCGACTATCGCCATGACTACCCGACCGATCAATCCTTTGACGAATACAACGTCGAACGGATCAAAGCGGCAGACACCATGCTGCTGGGAAGCCGTTCGTATCTTGGCTTTAAAGGTTTTTGGCCCTCGGTGCAGGACGACCCCTCTTTCCCGGATACCGCAAGGGAGTTTTCGCGGCTGGATAACGCCATTGACAAAGTCGTCATCTCCGACAGCCTGACGATGGACGATACCGGACCCTGGCATGACACCACCCGCATCATCCGCCGCGCCGGTGCTCATGAACACATTGCTGAACTCAAACAGCAACCGGGCAAAGAGATTTTGATGTTCGGCAGCCATATCCTGTGGAACGACCTGCTGGCGCACGGTCTGGTCGATGAACTGCATTTGATGATCAGCCCGCTTGTTTTAGGCGGTGGAACGCCTCTGTTCAACGATCAAACATCGTCACTGCTTCGGTTGATTGATACACGTACATGGGATGGGTCGGGATTGGTACTGGTGCGGTACGACGTCAGCGGCCAGTAAATATGATTCCGCTCGCACAATACGTCGGGCGAACAGCGGACGGGATGTATCCTGTCCCTACGAAATCGTCGCCGATGGTAGGGACGCCCAACGGGGCGTCCGATAAGTACTTGAAATTGTCCATAGGTGGAGTCTGAAAAGGAGCATTGACATGAGAAAAGTTATCTACGCACTGAACGTATCGCTTGATGGTTACATTGAGGACGCAAACGGTACACTCGACTGGTCTTTTCCGGACGAAGAACTGCACCGCTACTTTAATGATCTGGAAAAAGAGATGGGTGTGCATCTGTATGGACGAGGACTGTACGAAATCATGGCGGGCTACTGGCCCACAGCGCATACCGATCCATCGGCACCTGACTATGTAATCGAATATGCCCACATCTGGCAGAACATTCCCATGATTGTATTCTCGCGAACCCTTGAAAAGGTCGGCGAGAACGCCCGACTCGTGCGGGGCAATATCGCCGAAGAGATCAGAACATTGAAGGCACAACCGGGTAAAGATATGAATGTAGGTGGGGCAGGACTTGCAGCGAGTTTCATGGAACTTGATCTGATCGACGAATACCAGCTCTTTATCCATCCCGTTGTGCTGGGTGGCGGCAAACCGATGTTCGGGGCAGATGTGAAGCTGGACCTGCATCTTGTTGAAACACGGCGTTTCGGGAGTGGGGTCGTGCTCCTGCGTTACGAACGGGCAAATGCCAATACATAGAACACGTTCAACGATTGGTCAAATCACAAAAAGGACGACGCACATGAGTACAGTAATGTCAAAAGACGGCACTCAAATCGCTTATAGTAAAGTCGGCGCAGGGCCTGCGATCATTCTGGTGGATGCAGCGGCGGGCTTTCGCGGATTTGGGCCGATGGGCGAACTGGCAGCACACCTCGCCGCAAATTTCACCGTATTTACCTATGACCGCCGGGGGCGTGGCGAAAGCACCGATACCCCGCCATATGCCGTTGGCCGTGAGGTTGAAGACCTGCAAGCCCTGATTGAGGTGGCAGGTGGGTCGGCATCTGTACACGGGTTTTCATCGGGTGCGGTGTTGGGCCTGTATGCGGCTGAACGTGGGCTGGCGATCAATAAACTGTCTATGCTGGAGCCGCCGCTTGAACTGGACGGCCCGTCACCAGATGAACCGGATTTGGGCGCAGAGATACGCGAGCTTGTTGCTGCCGGGCGTCGCGGGGACGCCGTAGAGCATTTCAATCGGAGTATCGGCGTTCCAGAGGAAATGGTCGCCGGGATACG
>JAKEEQ010000109.1 GCA_022616515.1 Chloroflexota bacterium
AAAAGTGTCCCTCCGCCAGCCGCAAACGGGGGAGATAGTCGGCGCGACTTGAATAAACGGTTTTATCAAGCCACTCCGTTAGGCAGATATGACAATGTTGTCCTAACGTGTCCGATTCCCTCCTCGTTGGCGGGGAGGGTTAGGGTGGGGTAAATTTTCCCCTCATCAGTCAAAGCGTTACCACCACCCTGGATAAAACAGTCTGGCGAGAAAAGACACGCAAATGACCGATAATAAGTTGCAGCACCCGGAACAAGAGGGTTGGGTGGTAGTTGGCTATGCCACTGGATTGACCGACGCCGAAATCACCGCCGGAATGCTGCGCTCATTCAATATCCCGGTCTTTATACATCAGGAGGCGGTAGCCCGTGCACTTGGCCTGACTATTGGGCTTGGTATGATTAGAATCCTCGTGCCCGCCCAATTTGAAGAGGCAGCACTCGAATTGCTAGAGGCTAATGACAGGGATGATCCAACTACGTCACTGGATGGTCCTCCGCTGATCTTTCCAGAGGGAGAGTAAAAAAGAAGGACGCCCCGCCGTCAGGATTATTTTCCGCCCAGATGCTGCCGCCATGTCCCAGAATGATGTGCCGGGCGATGGCTAATCCGAGGCCAGTTCCCTCTTGCCGGGATTGGTCTGCCTGAAAGAATCGCTCGAAAATGCGCGGCAGGTCACTCTGTGAAATACCGGGGCCGGAATCTTTGACCTGAATGGTAGCCTCGTCCTCACTCTGTGTGGCGATCACTACAATTTCACCATCCTCCGGGGAGAATTTGATGGCATTGTGCACGATATTTTTGAGGACACGTGGAACCTGATTCTCATCCGCATAGACGATCATATCGGCTGGAATCTCGTAGCGAATGGTTTGATTCTTGCGGTTGGATAGATGAAACAGCGGATCAACACTGTCTTTGATGAGGGGAGCTAACTCGGTGGGCACGAGTTTGATTGGCATCTGGCGCGATTCAATCAGCGACAGGTCACGCATTTCTTGCACAAGCTGGGAGAGTGTTTCCACCTCGGCCCGGACATTGGACAGCATTTTCTCCCGCACATCCGGCTTTTCAACTGCGCCACCAATCAGCGTGTCGATGATGAGGCCAATCGTTGTGATGGGTGTATTGAGTTCGTGAGAAATATTGGCGATCATCTCGCGGCGGGCACGTGAAAGCTGCTGGATCATGGTGACGTCGTGAAAGAAGATAATGGCGTATTTTTCGATGTCCAGCACACGCACCTGCATGACGTGATCATTAATCACAAAGCGCCGCTCCTGAATTTCATGGGGCATCTGGCGGGCGGATTTTGCCAGATTATCAAGCTCATAGTGACGAGTCGCGCCCATCAGCGTTTGGCCTACACTTTCGCGTTGAAATAACTCAAGCGCCGCATCATTGGCAAAGCGGACAATCCCCCGGTTATCTAGAATGAGCATCGCATCATCCATCGCCCGCAGCACCGCATCACGCAGCAGTTCAAAGGTACTCAGTTGGCGCTGGAGTTCGGCACTGTTTAGCTGGTTGCGATGTATATCGACGCGAATATTGCTCAGGGTGCGGCGCTGGTCGCTGATGATGACCAGACAGAAGAGGATGGCGATTCCGGCGAGGATCACAACGATCAACATTTTCAGCCCTCGAAACGGTATCCTACGCCGCGCACGGTGACAATATGCCGGGGATTGGAGGGGTCCTCTTCGATCTTTTCGCGCAGCCAGCGGACATGGACATCGACGGTCTTGGTCTGCCCGTCATAGCCATAGCCCCACACTTTTTCCAGCAGCAAATCACGCGAGAGGACCGCGCCACGATTGCGAAGGAGCGTCGCCAGCAGATCGAACTCTTTGTGGCTCAAATTCAATTCTTGCTCGTTTTTGGTGACCCGCCGCGCCAGCATATCAACAGTTAACTCGCCGGATTTGAGGACGTGGGTCTGGCTTTGCGTGGAAGGGGCGCGACGCAGCGCGGCCCGTACCCGCGCCAGAAATTCCCCCAGACCAAAGGGTTTGACGATGTAATCATCCGCCCCCAATTCCAGCCCGACAATGCGATCAACTTCCGAATCGCGAGCCGTCAACATCACAATCGGCACGTCGGACTCTTGCCGCAGCAGGCGACAAAGCGTGAAACCATCCAGACCGGGCAGCATCACATCCAGCACCACCAATTCCGGCTCGTCAGTCCTTGCCAGTTCAAGGGCTTCGCTGCCGTCCCCAACGGCGATGACGTCATGCCCCTCGTTGCTTAGATTGTAGACGAGGGTCTCGCGCAGCACCTGATCGTCTTCCACCAGCAAAATTTTGCTCATTTCCTGTCCTTCTGTTATGAACTGTGCGCAAAATGTGAAATATAGAATGAACCCCTGTGGTGCGACAGTGAAGCGTCCCCCATAAATGGAGGAGGATGATTCGTGGCGCTATCCGTTGCTTCTCCATTTCTCCCCATTCATGGGGAGATGTCGCGCTAGCGACAGAGGGGAAAAAGGTCTGCCATACTATCCACATTTTGCATATTGTATTCAGTTTAACATAGGGGCATCGAAAAAACCTCCACTGATTAGCGGAGGAGTTTGAGGACGGACTGGCTGCACATCCGTGCCTACTCCCCGACGAGATTATCAAGTGCCTCTCTATCCAAAATGCGCACCGCTGGATAGGCATCACTGATACTCCCCGACTCGACAAGCTGCTTGAGAACCCGGTTCAGGTGGCGCGTCGTGGTTCCGAGCAGCGAGGCGAGTTCTTCCTTACCCGGCAGCACCATCTCCCCATTACTTGCGACACCTGCCAGCATGTATAACGACAGGCGGTTGATGACGGGTAAGACGTGATTCTCCTGCCAGAAATTCGCCGCGTAGAGTTTCTTTTTTAACTGGTCAATCAAAAAACGCAGGAAGCGCGGATCATCAACCCCGTAGCGGTGAATGATCGGGCTGGCAATGCCGAGCATGGTCGTATCCTGTGTGGCAATGACGTTACTTTTCACGCGCTCTTTGTTGAGAATCTCAAGATCACCAACGGCGGCAAAGGGCTTCATCAGGGCAAAGACCGCGAGCTTACCGTTGGGGTGATAGTGATGGCACTGCACCTGCCCCTCTACCAGAAAATGAAGGTAATCCTGCTCGTCCTGTTCAATGTAGATGTTGGAGTAAGCTGGAAAATGGAACAGTTGCAGGTAATCCAACAAATCGTCATTGAGAAAACTGGTCATATTAAACGCAGATATATAATGCTCAATCGTCCTGTCAGCGTTGACTACCGTCACTGTCTCATCTCCCGACTCTCGTGCAGTAATTCCATTGTACCCCACTCATTTTCAATTTGAGGACATATGTCCTGAAAACCGGCTGCTGCCCGGTGTAGGCTGTTATATGAAAGGGTAGAAAGGGGTATCGGAAATGCTATTCGGATTGTTCGAGAAAAATTCCGGGGAAAATCAGGCGGTGCAGATGATGCCGCTGGAAGCTGAGGAAGTCATAATTCAGGATGATGGTGAGACGATCACGGAAGCGGAACTTCGTCGCCGGATGTATGAGCGGATTGCGCGGGGTAATGCCCTGATTGAAGCCGAGGAAAATGCCCGCCGTAAATGGCGCGGTGGTAGATGAGCGGTCACTCATCCTCATGGTTTATTGGCGGCGCGGAATGGTCTGACGATTCCCTGCGCCGCTTTTCGATTCTAGCAAGAAACTCCTCTTTGCTGATTTTCCGGGCTGTCTCTGGCACAACATAGGTCACCACTTCGCCCGTAAACCCTACGCCTTTTTTGAAAACATGTGCTTTTAAGACACGTCCTTGAATTTTTCTCTTGTCCTTGCTCATGGGTGTATCCTTTCCTGTAATCAGTATACACTAACCATGCCACGTTTGCTCACTCCTCTCGCCCCAACTTCGGCTCAGGGTGGGGATTAAGAGTCAGTATCTCATTCAAGTTCCGGTAAGTTTACTGTTCCACGTTGAGGTTTGTCGGGATTTCTTTAGCGTCCATTTGGTGTCCATGAGTAACCAGAACCATGTCGCCAATTATTCTGTAAGTATTTATACCCATCGTAATATCTACCCTCGTAGCCAAGAATAAGTGCAATCATCAAAGGGATCATCATTTCAACATTTGAGATCTCTGCATTAATGTTGATGCTGCTGTCTCTATCAGACGCAAATTCATGGTCGTGAGCTAGGGCATTTCTGGATTTGACCAATAAGTCCACGTTGTCGTAAATATAATGACTCTCCGAATAGCCGTGACAGTTAAAAAACCACTCCAATTTAGCCTTCAACCTGTCGCTAAAAGATTGACTAATCCCATCATTTATGTTGCTGACAAAATCGTTAAAATGCTCTAGATATTGTTCAGCATCCTCATCTTCTTTTGGGGGAAAAATAGTGCACGCTATCGAGCGTAATTTTTCTTCAACCGCAGCGCGGATTTTTCTTCGCTGTGCTTTGGTTACACGATGCTTGGGAAGTTTGGGAGCGTTTGGACTATCTTCCTGCCATTTCTTAAATATGTATTCTGCCATAACGGCAAGTAAAGTCGTTCTGACTTGAAGAACAGCGGGAATTGACCTGTAATGAATGTACTGTTCAATAATATTAAGAAAAATAGTGCATTTGTCTTCTCCCATATCAACAACATTTCGCAAAATAGTTTCAACAAAAAAATATACCCACTCATGGGTTTTCTGATGAAGGCCAATATCGTTTTCTCGAAAGACTAAATTTGCCTCATGAATATCTACTGCAAAGGGAAATAGATCTGAGACAGTATCTTCGATTGATTGAGACACCCAAACGTGCTTATTGGCTGGCAGGAAACGATCTTCCGATGAGGTATGCCAATGTATCCACTGTATGTCTGCCCCCAAACCTATACTAAATAAGCGACAAATCCAGTTTGCCAGTGACTCTTCGGACCAATTATCCGGTAGTTTCTCTTTTATCAAAATGAGTCGAGTTAATGGTTCTAATGGATATGATCGGTTTTTTTGCGATTGATTCCAATAGAGCCGCCCAATTTCGTCATTATTCAGGTATAGCGAAATATGCTTACGTCTGAAAACTTCGTCATTCCCCGGATATTCAAGTTGTAACTGATGCACTTTTTCATGCGCCACTTGTTTAAGTGCTTCTCCGTCCATCTCATGAGGTTCGTCAATCAAAAAATCTATTATTCCTTTTAGAATGTGTCTAGACTTTTCCTCTTGGAAATCACGCCTATCCACCTGCAAAGAATAATCTGGTTTATAGATACGGTGCATTGGCAAATTAGCGATATAGAAATATCTCCAGCCAGTTTCTGGTTCTTTGTCAAAAATAACTTCATATCTTCTTGCACGAAATAATAGTCTCAAACCAGTACCTTCATCTAGTGATGACAAACTACGGGTTATTGTGGCGTAAGATCTGATTTCAATTCGAATAATCCTGCCCCAGATGTCTTCACGTCCTTCAATTACTTCAATTTTATGCTGTTTAACCAGATTCGGTATCTCATGCCTAACATGTTCGTCAATACTTTCAGTAAATTCGATATAAACGACTGCCCAAGCGGTAGCATTCTGCATATAGGCAACTTCAAATTTACATTCTAGTGACGGTATCTCAGTGTCAGAGAAGATAATATGACCTTCCGCAAGATGATAGGACTCATCAACAATATTCCCTTTTTGTCTAAGATAGGCAGATGGGGATGGCTGATGTTTAAAATCTGGTGGTTTTGCCATTTGAATATCTTCCTGTTTGAGTGGTCCATAAGTAAGATTACTAAGTTTTGTAGTCAAGTTCAAATCATAAAAACTCCCCCGGTGCTCGGAGGAGTCATAATTGGTATACAATTGTGTGCCGTGCGGCCTAATCCACAGTCTCGCTCACGACGAAATCTTCCTCGACCATCACGGCGCGGCGGTTATATACCAGCAGTTCATCGTCATGGCTCACCAACACGGCCTGAATGTGATATGTACCCGGTTCCAAATCGCCCAGCGCAATGCGATAGCCTTCAAAATCGGTCAGGCGTTCGCCGTTCAGGAAGAGCACGATGTTGCCTTCGATGTAATCGGTCGTCACCTCGACCACCCAGCCTTCATCCACGTTGTCGATGATGGTCAGGTCGATCTCGACTTCCTCATCGAGATAATCGACGCCTTCAAACTGTGACACAAGCTCATTTTCCTCATAGGTGGCGTTTGCCCATGCAACGTAGGGCACGAGCAGCAGTGCCAGCACCACCGCGAAATTGACCGCGACAAAAGCGACGCGCATCGGCAGCCGCTTGTGGAAGGTATAGGGAGCCATGTAGACATCGCCGGGGCCTTCGAGGAAGAAGACAATCAACATGCCGTGAATCAGCGTGTGACCGATGACCTCCGTCTTGCCGAAGATGAGCGTGGTGGTGAAGAACACGCCTGTGATAATCAGCGCTAGCGGGCGGCTCATCAGGCCGATGATGAGCATGTAACCCAGCGCCAGCTCGACAAAAGCCGCTGCGGTCAGGAAAAATTCGCTGTCTAAGCCGAGGGTAAGCTGCTGGCGCGATTGCAGAATCTCCATGCCCCACTGGGGATAGACGATTTTTTCCAGCGCCACCCAGATGAGTGAGAAGCCGAGACTGGCATACAGCGCGGGCAAGCCGAGGCCCTTGATGCGTGGGTTATCAAGGCCGGTCACGATCAGATAGAAGCCTGCGCCGAGGAACGTCACGTAATCGAGCAGGTAGAAGATGTTGTAATCGGTGGTCGCAATCAACCACAGCGCAATGAGACCCGCTCCGGCAATCGGAACGGTCGCCTCAAAAAACAGCAGCAGCACAATCACAAATTGCAGCCAGCCCACCCATTCGGCATCATAGGTCAATTCAGGGACCATCAGCGAACCGGCCTGCCACGCCAGCAGCATCGTCATGCCAACCGCGACGCGAATAATCATGCGGCCTTGATCGCTGCGGGCCGACAGCCATTCATCCACGCGCTGGTACCACCGGGTCGCCTCCAGACGGCGGTCAATGAAGACCGAAGAGGCCAGTGCCACCATGGTGAGGGCCAGCAGACCCAAAAATGTCATATTCAGAATATCATCCAGTGTGGCGGG
>JAKEEQ010000110.1 GCA_022616515.1 Chloroflexota bacterium
ACGACCCGAAATCGCTCATTGTCGCGGATTTCGTTGATATATCACGCTGCCATTCATGGGGAAATACCCCATAGTGACAGGCCTGAAGGGAATTAATTTATAAACTTAATTAATTAATTCGACCTGCGCCCCCAAATGCGATCAAATGAGCGGGAATTAATTAACCTTGTAAAATAATTTCAGGTTTATGTGTTTAATAGGGGATCAGCGGTAGTGGTAACGCTTTGACCAATATCAGTAGTTTAGCTGGCGGACGCCATATATGGCGTCCCTACGGGAGTCATGACCCATTGTAGGGACAGCATCCATGCTGTCCGAAATTTCCTCATCGGTCAATTTGTCACCACTACCGATCAAATGAGCGGGAATTAATTAATTCCTTACTCCACCCAGAACATGTTCACCACATCCATAAGTGGTTCGCCATTCACGTCTACTGTGCGCGATGTCATCGTTTCGAGGTCCGTTACATTGAGGGTCCGCTCAAGGCCATATTTGTCAAAGGACAGCCACAAAACATGTTTCAAATCGGGCGATACATGGAAGCGCGTTTGACCTGACCAGAATCTGCGAAATTCATCACTATCGGCGGCGCTGGCAAGTTCATTGCTGATGAGTTCAAGTGTGCCATCCGGCATCAAACGCAGCAATTCACCGACCGGAGTCCCAAATTCACAATTCGGGAAATAAAATTTCAGGAAGATAAGGGAGTTATCGTCGAGTTTGACCGGCTCCGACAGATTGTTGGTATCGGACGCTTCGTAGATTACGATTGAGTCGCCATTTTCAGGGATATTGTGCTCAATGGCCCACTCGTAGCAGTACGTCGGAGGGGCGTTGAAATCCTGAGGATTGTAAAGTGCTTCCGGGTAGCGAACGGCGTATTCGGGGAGTGTTCGGTTCTCTACGAGACTGAAATACTCTGGTCGTACAACAGAAAACCCGGCTTCCTCGATTTTCTCAAACAGGAGAAGTATCCGTGCGACATCGGCGGCCTCGTTGATTGCGTCCAGATCAATATCTTCCGTAAGATCACGACTTTCCCCCGTTTCAAGGTTATATAACGTCACCGTCTCAATGTGAGGGTCGGTAACTTCAGAGGAGAAAATCCCAGTTGTATAGCTAAACGCCTGCCCATCCGACGCCCACAGCACTGATGGAAATGAATTTGTGCCCAACGATATAGCTTGTTTGGATCCATCAGTAGCAACCAATCGAACCTCCTGATTGGGGCCAAAGTCGTAGAGTACAAACCACTGTCCATCCGGCGACTAATTCTCCGCGTTCCACGAGGCCCGCAAGCCACCGAATTGAGATCGTTGTAGATCAAGTAACTCAATCTGCTGGGCAGATGCAAGGTCATAACGGATCAATAATTCTGTATCGCCTTGATGCTCACCGTAAATGAAAAACAAGTTGTCAGGCGACCACGAAATATTATTGGGATCAATATCTGTAGCGATTTCAACGGGACTATTGGTTTTTTCAAAATCCCAACGATAAAGAGCGTTGTATGTTGTGTATATCAAGGTGTCTGGTAGACTTGTGATTTCTGAGACTGTAATGTCTTGAGCTTCCACTGATACATCAGACTGACTCTCTGACGTTCGTCGATCATTAGGAGCCTGAAGACGCGGCTCATCATTGTCTTTTTCTGGGCTGTTACAGGCAGAAATCACAAGACTGATCATCACAAACAGCATCGCAAATTTTCTCATAAGAGTCGCCGCAGGAGACACCCGTGTTTAGGCGGGTGAGGAATGCGGCCTTTGCTCCTTTCGTACTCTAAAACTGGATAGCGTTAAAAACTGGCAATCGTTGGGCTTCGCATTCTGGCACAATCGTTTGCCACTTTCCAGACTATGCAAACTAATGCGTCCGTTGGACGTACCCCCAACATAGCACACACCGTACTTAGGATGTTTCACCCATGTGCCCCGTTTGAAACCACTGGACATCGTGCCACCATAGGGTTTACGAACACCGCCGGGTTCTAGCTGTAAACGATGCAATTGGCGGCGGTGAAAACGCAGCGGCGTTACTAACAGCATGGCTTTATTATCTGGCGCAGTGTGACCGCCAACATGCCAATTTGCCAGCACCCAGCTATCGATGCAATGCGCTTCAAACTTGTCCGACATTTTGATACCGCTTTTCTTGAGACCCAGCCTATCACGCTGCTCTTTAGTCTCATATCCCTGCAACGTTTCAACCGGGGCTAGCCAAGCTAGTTCGTTGTAAAACCAGTCTTTGCCAACTTGAAGCGGGCTGAATGACTGGTTCCACTTGCCGCCTTTCCCCTTGCGGGTTGTGGCTTTGATGTCTTCGACCACAAAGCAGGTAATTGGGTACAGTTTAGCCAGCCAGCGAGCTATTCTGAGTTTCCACTGCCAGCGGGCATGCGTCGATGGTGGCAAACGACATTGACCTTGATGGCGATTGGCTCGCCTCTTGCGATAAGGGGTCGTACGGGTTCGGCGTGAACGGCGCATGATGCGTCGCGTTTCTACATGTTTGCCCACCCATGTCACAGCATCCGCCTGAATGTTCAGATATGTGTGCTTCTCGGATTTAACGGTGAATGCTTCCTTTTTGCTGCCAGGGTCAATCCCGACCGCAATGGGTTGGGTATCACCCGACTCTCTATCCAACAGTTGGATATAAAACAAACTCTTGTTGAATCGGCGTATGGCTCGACCTTTTCTCACCAATTCACGAGCACGTGCCGCATGACAGGGCATCAAGGGTTCGCCAGTGCTGCTAACAACGGGTACATACTGCATCATGAAAGTTACCTTTCCTCTCCCCTTACGGGGCAACTAACCGCTTCGCCACTCACAACCACAGATGCGTACAGACTAGCGGGACATCCGTACTGTGCTGTGCGCTACCACGCGCCGGTTGCTAGTTTGAGGTCGAACCTCGCAGGCTAGTCAACGCTTACGTTGTGATTAAGGTGTGGTCAGCACGCAGCTTCACAAGCCATCGGCTTTCAGCCGATGGTCGTTGACACTCATGTATGCTAAACTGGCATACTAGCATACAATACCTCTAAGAAAAGTAACAAACACGAGTAGAAACCGATGAATCTAAATAAATTTACAACCCGTGCCCAGGAGGCACTGGCAAACGCACAACAAATTGCCGAAGCAGAAAATCACAGTGAACTGGATACCAGCCATTTGTTAATGGCCTTGATGCAGCAGCCGGACGGTGTAGTGCCGCAGGTTGTCAGCAAAATTGGCGCTCGCCCGTCCGCGCTTATTGCGGAACTACAGTCGCAGTTTGCGAACCGCTCCAAAGTATACGGTCAGGCCCAGGTGAGCATGAATCGCGCTGCCGTTCAAGTGCTGCGGGATGCCGAAAAACACGCTAATAAAATGCGCGATGATTATGTCAGCACCGAGCATTTGCTGCTGGCACTGACCAATGATCGCACCATGGGCGACTTGCTGGCACGCCACGGTGTCAATGAGGACACGGCTCTCAAGGCGTTGACTGCCATACGAGGCAGCCAGCGTGTTACTTCGCAGGACCCGGAGGGCACTTATGCCAGTCTGGAAAAATACGGCACCGACCTGACAGCACTGGCGGCTCAGGGTAAGCTGGACCCGGTCATCGGGCGCGATGACGAAATTCGTCGCGTTGTACAGGTTCTGTCGCGTCGCACAAAAAACAATCCGGTGCTCATTGGTGAAGCGGGTGTTGGTAAAACAGCTATCGTCGAGGGACTGGCCCAGCGCATCGTGAATGGCGATGTGCCAGAGAGTCTGCGCAGCCGGCGTTTGATTGCCCTTGATATGGCATCGCTGGTGGCAGGAGCCAAATATAGAGGTGAATTTGAGGAGCGCCTGAAAGCTGTCCTCAAAGAAATTGCCGAGTCCGAGGGCGAAATTATTGTCTTTCTGGATGAGCTGCATACGATTGTTGGTGCGGGGGCCGCTGAAGGTGCGATGGATGCCGGGAATATACTCAAGCCAATGCTGGCACGAGGCGAACTGCGTGCTATCGGCGCAACAACGCTGGATGAGTACCGCAAGCACATCGAGAAAGATGCCGCTCTCGAACGGCGTTTCCAGCCGATATATGTTGAGCAACCTTCTGTGGAAGATACGATCAGCATTTTGCGTGGTTTGAAGGAACGTTACGAAGTCCATCATGGGGTGCGCATTCAGGACAGCGCGGTTATCGCAGCCGCTGTGCTCAGTAATCGCTACATCAGCGACCGCCAGTTGCCGGACAAAGCCATTGACCTGATTGATGAGGCGGCGTCGCGTCTGCGCATGGAGATTGACTCCAAGCCACAGGAATTGGATGCGGTCGAGCGGGCCATTATGCAGCTTGAAATTGAGCGGGAAGCACTCCGCAAAGAGCGTGACCGGGCCAGTAAGGATCGTTTGCAGAAATTGGAAGCTGAAATCGCCAACTTGCAAGAGGATGCCCGTGCCCTTCAGGCACAGTGGCAGAAGGAAAAGGATGCGATTGCCACCATTCGCCAGAATAAGAGCAAGATTGACGAAGCGAAGATTGATCTGGAACGCGCCGAGCGTCGTGGTGAACTCGAAGAAGCAGCTCGTTTGCAATATGGTGTTATTCCTGAATTGGAAAAGCAATTGCGCAATGCCGAAGCCGAACTCAAACGCATCCATGAAGAAGGACAGGCCATGCTCAAAGAAGAGGTGGATGCTGATGAGATCGCGAATATCGTATCGGCATGGACAGGTATCCCGGTGTCGAAGCTGCTGGAAGGCGAAGTTGAAAAACTCCTGCGTATGGAAGACGCCCTTCACAACCGGGTCATTGGACAGGACGCGGCCATCAAGAGTGTGAGTAATGCCGTGCGCCGCAGCCGGGCCGGATTGCAGGACCCCAATCGTCCGATTGGCTCCTTCCTGTTCCTCGGACCAACGGGTGTCGGTAAGACGGAATTGGGTCGGGCACTGGCCGAATTTCTGTTTGATACCGAAGAGGCCATGATTCGTATCGACATGAGCGAATATCAGGAAAAACACAGTGTCGCTCGCTTGATTGGTGCGCCGCCCGGCTACGTTGGCTACGACGAAGGTGGTCAATTGACGGAGTCGGTGCGCCGCCGCCCATACAGCGTGGTCCTCTTTGACGAGGTTGAAAAAGCGCACAACGAAGTGTTCGACATTTTGTTGCAGGTGCTGGATGATGGACGGCTGACCGATGGTCATGGACGCACAGTGGATTTCAAGAATACCGTCATTATCATGACCAGCAACATCGGCAGCATTCTGATCAAACAGCTTCAGGGCGAAGGCTACGAACGTATCCGTAACGCCGTGCTGGATGAGCTGGATCGAACATTGCGGCCCGAATTCCTGAACCGTATTGATGAAGTTATCATCTTCCATCCGCTGGAACGTGGACACATCAAGCAAATTGTGGACGTTCAGTTGCAGCGATTACAGCAGTTATTGGCTGAACGGCGCATCACGATTGATTTGAGTGGAGCCGCCAAAGACCTGCTGGCGGAGCGGGGTTACGATCCGGTATTTGGGGCACGACCCCTCAAGCGCATTATCCAGCGTGACCTGCAAGATACGCTGGCGCTGGCGATTCTGGAAGGCAACGTACGAGAAGGCGATCACATTTATGTGGATGCCAAAGACGACGAACTGACTTTTGAAACGGTTGAGCCGGTAGAAAACTACGAGCGCTAAAGATTATGAGGCGGGGCGAACAGTTTTCCAAAAGCCGCTGGTGATAGGTAAAATCGCGGTAATTTAGGCATAGGACGCCCAACGGGGCGTCCCTACACACGATTCCTGATGAGCGTAGGGACGTGCAGCGGCTCATCCTTCATGCGGTCTATCTCAACGACTCAACTCCTATGACATTTGACATCCATCACTTATTTTGATACCCTTCTATTTAGATAAACATCTAATTTGACGGAGGTCTAACATGGACTCGGAAGGATTTCAGTTTTTGCTGAAGTTCTTTAAGGTGCTCTCGGACGAAAACCGACTCAAGATCATCGGTTATCTCAGCGATGCGGAGTACCGTGTCAGTGATCTTGCCGAAAAGCTTGATCTCAAAGAACCGACTGTTTCTCATCATCTGTCAAGATTACGGGAACTTGGACTGGTGAATATGCGGGTAGATGGCAACAATCGTTACTATCGCCTGAACGCAGCGCAGTTAGAGCAGATGAACGGCTATCTGTTCCAGCTTCAAAGCTTCAGTCCGGATACCATCCAGAAGGAAGAGGACGAGAAGTGGATTGAAGCGATGGATATACCTGACGACGACAAACAGGTTCTGAAATCCTATGTATTCAATCGCCGCCTGCAACAACTGCCGCGCAAGGAGAAAAAGTTGCTGGCGATCCTGCGCTGGTTGGTGTCGCACTTTGAGAAGGATGTGATCTACACCGAAGCACAGGTGAATGGGATTATCGAGCAGTACCACGAGGATTTTGCAGGTCTACGACGCGATCTGGTTGATTTTGGATTTCTGGCCCGTGAGCGCGACGGGGCGACGTATTGGGTGGTCAGGTAGGGGCCACTGATAACGCCAGAGAATTGTGGCACTTCAGGCAGAGGACGCCCCGTTGGGCGTCCTACGAACATATCTGCATAATGTAGACCCCTGCCAACCAAAAACCATCTCGCCTTTTTAGCTTACCTTCAACGTAAATTCATTGGTTGGCTTGAAGCCCAGCGATGTGTACAATTTTTCGCCAAATTCACTGGCGTGCAAGACCAGAGTCTCAATCTGATGCTCCCGTGCATACTCGATAATCGCGTTCATCAGGGTCCGCGCATAACCGTTGTGACGATGATCCGGTTCGGTGTACACATTGAGTACATAGCCACGCCGTTCACTGCTGGAACGTGGACTTGGCTGCCAGTCAATGAGCCACATGCCCGCCCCGGCAGCAATATCACCGCCTACTTCCGCAAACCAGCCGATATAATTCCCGTTTTCCAGTTGTTCGCGCAACCATGAGGGATATTTACTCATCGAAGAGGCAACAGCTTCCTCAGCAAATCCTATGTCTTCAAACATGCGACGGCGCTGGTGGCAGATAATATCAATATCCTCCAGCGTTGTGTTGCGAATGTTCATACGGGTATAAGTCCAATCACGCCAGGTCAAGCACTGTCAATTCACGCGGGAAAGTTGACAGTGACTCATAGCCGTCATCGGTGACCACTACATTGTCTTCGATTCGCACCCCCAGATGACCGTCCACATACAGGCCGGGTTCAATTGTAAACACCATCCCCGGTGAAAGAAGCACGTCATTGCCAGTATTGATATTGGGATGTTCATGAATATCAATGCCCAGACCATGCCCGGTGCGGTGCAGGATGTAATCACCAAAGCCCGCCGTGCGCAGTTTTTGTGAGGCAATATCGTCTATGCGACCCGCCATGATACCCGGTTTTACCGATTCACGTCCGGCAGTATTGGCAGCCAGCACAGCCTCGTATAAGCTTCGCGCATCAGATGATGGTTCACCCACGAAGAAGGTACGGGTGATGTCTGAAACATACCCCTCATAAGTCGTGCCAAAATCTATCAGCAGTGCATCGCCTTCACGCAGCGGAGTGTCGCCGGGAACGCCGTGCGGTAATGCTGTTCGCGCCCCAATGAGTACTACCGGGGAAAATGAATCAGCTTCTCCACCAAGATCACGTTGTATCTGGGAAAGCATCCGGGCGATGTCACGTTCGCGCATGCCAGGCTGCAAATTATCAATTAAGTTGCGCAGCGCACGCTCACTGATTTCGACGGCCTTACGATGTTTTTCGATTTCATCCGGTTGTTTGACGATGCGCAAATCCACAAAAACATTGTCTGCTGGAACCACAGTGCCGCGCGTAAGTTCCTCAATAATTTGCCCTTCCAGCACACGCATCCGCAGGCTCTCCACGCCGATGACCATTTTGCGGAATGTGTTGGCGACCATCGTAAACGCCTTCTCTGGACCTTCATCATCGCGCCAGGCATGCACAATGGCATCCACGCCCGTTTCTTCCCATTTGGGTACTTCGAGTGTCGGGATGACCAGCACAGGTGTTCCCAGCGGTGGCACAAATAGAATAAGTGGACGTTCCATCAAATGGAAATCGGCCCCGGTCAGGTAACGCATGTTAGGCCCCGGCACGATGGCAACCGCCTCAAGACCTTCTTTTTTGATTAATCTGCGCAGACGTTCAAAGCGTTCGTCGCTATTCATCGAAAAAACCTCCATTCGGCAATCTCTTGTTTTGGCGATGGGGTGTTCGCCCATGCTCAGACAAATGAATAATCATAGCCATCACTCCTGTGTTGCGATTGACAATACTGGTAACCAATTCCTTGCACGATTTTGTTCTTGGTTTTGATATTGAAACTGCCCGATGCGCGAATGGCAACACGTCCCATGTAAGTGCCCGTTTTCTTGCCTACGGTTACAACCGCCTTCACCATGTCACCCGTCTGAAAGCCGTTGACCATACGCTGTTGTTTGGCACTGGTGCGTGGGAACCCGAACTTATCCACCCGGCACATCTGGCGCGATTGGCGTCCGGTGGCGGTGATGATTAACGGTTTCAAGGCAGGATGGACAAAGACCTGTTCACCACTGTCGCCCACACACACCGCATCCAGCCAATGGGTTTTGGGATAACCCTGACGGATGCGATTGTATTTGGTGCGTGCGCCAGTGCCGACTTCAAGAGACAATCCAGTTGCCTTCAACTGCTCGTATAACGTCCTCCGAGTAGCATTGACCACAGCAGCATCTTTCAAGGGTTGCTTAGCCTGGGCTTGAATCTCAGGATAGCCGAATTCGGCGGCGGTCTGGTTGCCTTTTTTCCGATTGCACGGCTCACAGGCGATGGTGAGATTGGGTACGCGCTGACTGCCACCGCGTGTTTGGGGTACGATGTGTTCGACTTCTAAAGGCACACTGGTTTTGCCACAGTACGCACACTGGCGACCCCACTTTTCCAGCAGGTATTCACGGACTTCGTAGCCCTGCAAGGTCCCTTGCTGGTACTCAATGCCTGAAATTTCAGGATTCTGCATCTTTTGTGTATCAAAGCGGGTCAATTCCATTGCCAGACGAGTAATCGGGGCAAACCGTCTCAGTCGCTTGACCCATGTCAGAATGTTGTCCACCCGGCTTTGCAGCGATGGAGACAACACCCCTTGTTCGCGTCGCCTATTATTGAAACGTGCTGGACGGTAGCGAGTCTTACGTGATCGTCTGGTGCGTCGTTGTTGACGGCGTTTGAGCAGGGCATTGTGTACCTGCTGTCCACGATGGGTCAATTCCGCCGCCCAGATACAGCGCAGGCCACGCTTGAAATCAGCAACAAGAGCGATGCCTGTCGTTTTCGAGCCGGGGTCAATCTTGACCTGAGTTGGCTGCGTCTCACCGCCTTCCCGCTCTATTAAGATAATCGTGAAGGGCTGCTGGCGCAAGACTGCCGCTTTGCCCTTGTTCAACAGTTTTCTAGCCCGCGCCGGATGGCACGGCATCAACGGTTGTCGGTGCTTGTCTACCACAAATACACGTTGCATGGAAAGTTACCTTTCGGTTCTCCGTTTTCACGGGTAAAGTCCTCCTCGCCCATGTTATGAGACGGTTTTGTATCTGTACCGCACAGTCTTAGACCCTCAGCCTGTTTAACGGCACAGCGGAGTGGAGCAGGCTGGAGCGTCACCCACCCGTCCCTATGTATTCGCCTCTAACGAAGTCGTTGCCCTTCGGCCTGACTAGGGCTGGTCAGCATGGCTTGTGCTCACAAGTTCTCGGATACATCCGAGAGGTCGCTGACTACAGGCTTATCCTTTCGTGTTATATGTTATACTCAACCCTCTTGTTATTGAACAGTTTTGGAGTAATTACATGAGCAAATTTGTGTCCGAGCGTGTCCAGGCCATTCCCCCGTCGGGCATCCGAAAGTTCTTTGATATAGCCGCAACCATGGACGATGTTATCTCGCTGGGCATTGGTGAACCAGATTTTACTTCCCCGCAGCCCGTGATTGAAGCCGGAATAGAAGCGCTGCGTCGAGGCGAAACGCACTACACCAGCAACAACGGCCTTATCGAACTGCGTGAAAGTGTCGCTCAGTATGTCAGTAGTCTTTACCATATAGACTATAACCCAGAAAATGAAATTTTGGTGTCAGTTGGTGTCAGTGAAGCCCTCTATCTTGTCGGGGGGGCAACTCTCAATCCCGGTGATGAGGTCATCATTCCTGAGCCATGTTTTGTCTCCTACGCGCCCGAAGTGATGCTGGCGGGCGGCGTTCCGGTCATGATCCCGACGTATTTTGAAGAAGATTTTCAGGTGACGGCTCAAGACATCGAAAAAGCCATAACGAACAAAACAAAGGCCATCCTGCTTGGCTATCCCAACAACCCGACCGGAGCCGTGCTCACCCGCCAACGCCTGCTGGAAATTGCGGCGGTTGCCGAAAAACATGATCTTCTGGTCATCTCCGACGAAATTTATGATCGCCTGACGTACGGAATCGAACATACCAATTTTGCTACATTACCCAATATGCGCGAACGAACGGTTGTTTTGAGTGGCCTGAGCAAAAGCCATGCCATGACCGGCTGGCGCATCGGATTTGCCCTTGCGCCGCCAGAAATTGTGGCCGGAATGCGTAAAATTCACCAGTACAGCATCATGTCCGCACCGACTGTCAGCCAGTATGCAGCGATTGAGGCCCTCAAGCAGGAAGACGCGGTGCAGGAAATGCGGAATGAATATGACCGTCGCCGCAAGTTGTTAGTCGGCGGCTTGAATGAACTTGGACTGGACTGCTTCGAGCCACGCGGTGCCTTTTATGCCTTCCCACGTATTACTGTCACGGGAATGGACGATAACGAATTTGCCGAGAAACTGCTGATGGAAGAGAAAGTTGCTGTTGTGCCGGGCAGCGCATTCGGTAAAAGCGGGACGGGCTTTGTCCGTGCGTGTTATGCCACCTCCTATGAAGAACTTGAAGAAGCACTTGAACGCCTGCGCAACTTCATGGAGCGGCATGGATAAATTTTGATGAGAGGCCGCGCTGGCCTCTCTTATTGAGTATACAGTAGTGACAGAACATGTTTTTAACTACTTATCCAGACATGAGAAACCATATGGATACGTCCTTCGATGAAAAGTATCTGAAGATACTGATTGATCGTATTGAAATCTGTAAGCAGTATAAGCCAAAATTCGGGCAACGTGGTGAAGGGCTTTCATTGAGTGAGTTTCAGTCGTTATATAGATCAGACCCATTCTATTCCTGGTTCGGTCTGGATAACCCCTTGATGTATGCGGCTCATAAAGCAGCAGGCGGTATCACTTCTGTATACAGACAGATTGGAATAGGTGGTGAAGCACTTTTCAGGCAACTTATTCAAGATCATCTGGGACTCACTACTGAACAGGCGAACTGGTCGTATGAAATTGTAGTGCGGTGGGACTTCTGGACACAAAAACTATAGGATATAGTGGAGTGCAGGAGAAGAACCATGAGTGGAAAAAGACGCAGCTACAGCCCACAAAT
>JAKEEQ010000111.1 GCA_022616515.1 Chloroflexota bacterium
GATCCCCCGACGAGTCCCGTAGGGACGCCATACATGGCGTCCGTTGCCGTCATTATACGGTTCCTGGGCTAGCGGATATAGGGCCATACTAGCTCCATTCACAAAAAGTGTCCGCCTCTCAATATATTCACAGTATTTTGCATAGTATACAACGATTAGAACAAATGTGCCAAAACACATCATTGATCAACTTTACATGCAATCTCTTGAGGATGATGCCTGACTAGCTGGACCCGAATATTTTCAAGCTGGTACGTACTGGAACATCTAGCTTGGGCGGTCAATATTAGTTAACTTCATCAGTCGATGTCAGTTCTTTGATGAGATTAGTTGCATCAAGCATCGTGAGTTTTTCAAATTCGGTAACATGGTAGAAATCTGCAAGTTGCAAATCAAGATTATCCAAAAGAGCCTTGATATATACAATTTGTTTTTCGGTTGCTGGTTTATCGCTTAACATTGCATTCGGGTTAGCAATGTTATCCGGGGGTCCATCTTTAGCCCAATTTCGTAATATGCCAGCCGTATATTTAATGTGGTCCTTAATTTGTTTCCAACCAGTAATCTGTATAGCAGCAATAATCCAATCTGACTCATAACGTTCTACAAAATGGTATATCGCTGTTTCATCTTGCTTGTTTAAATATTTCCTTCCTAATGCTTCTAACCATGCTTCTTTTACTTCATCAATACGTGCTCGACGTTCCTGTAAAACTTCTGAACGCTTTCGACGTATCTTCTCGCGCCACGCTTCTTGAGAGAACCCACCTGTAAATTCCTGAATTATTTTGTCTGATTTCCCACGGTTGCAATCGAAGCAGCTTGTTACAAGGTTTGCGAAATCATCAGTTCCACCCTTTGAAACCGGAATAAGATGATCAACCTCTAGCACAACATCGGGAGTGGTCCGACCACAATATTGACAGGTGTGGTTATCTCGTTGAAACACATCGAACCTAAGTGACTTTGAAATATTTCGTACTGATTCAACTTCTAGCATTTCAAGCGTTACTGCCTCATTTCTAACCACTCCCCCACCGGGCTTATCAAGTAACAATTTAAGGTCCTTTAGTTTTTTTACATATGTTTCTTTTGACACCACACCAGCATGATTACAAATGGCTTCCCATGTAGGATTTTCTTCTTCAGTTACAACCGTAATAAATGCGCTCATAAACTCTTTATGTTTACGGGCCAATTGATCTACAGCCCATAACACATAACCTTCATTAAAATACCTGTCTTTGATCTTTTGCCATTGTCTTTCTTCTTCGCGTTTTCGGGCTTCTTCTTGCTGGCGACGTCTCTCTTCGGCCTGTCTCGTACAAAATGCACAGTTACACCGTCTTTTAGAGTTGTGCCCACATCCGAGACAGAGTTTTTTATTCTCACTTCGTGCCGTTCTATTCGTATAGAACAACTTGAGATGACAATTTGGACATTCTGTATCTGTCTCAAGAGGGTATGTAAGTTTGGATACACGTTTTACGCCATACTCTGCCTCAATCGCGCCAGTTGTTTTATCAGAGTGCCAATACTCTTGGGTCAATTGTTCTTGTTGCTCCGAACTCAGACCTGCTTCGTGTCCCTTTTGACGGATGCTAGCGACTGTTTTCTCAAATTTATGTCTTGCTGCCTTCATTTCTTCAACTACATTGAAAACTCTAGCATAGTTTCGGGAGGCAATCTCATCGGTATTGTCTATTTCTATAGCTGTTTGAAAATGAAATAGTGCCTGTTCAGGATTTCCCATGTTCTCATAAATCACACCTAGATTGTTATGTGCGGAATTATTTCTTGGTTGTATATCTATCAATCTCTTGTAGGTGTTTAGAGCTTCGTCCCGATATCCAAGAGATGCTGAACTGTACGCGTACTCGAAAAGCCAGTAAGTTCCTTCTGAAATACTCAAGAAACGCTTCGATATTTGCCGTACCTTCTCAAACAGCTTTTCCTTAAATAAGACTTTTCTCCAAAAATCGCTATATACAACGCTAAAGATTGCATCTAATGCATCATCGGTAGCATTTTCAAATCTTGAATAGACGGCTAATGCAAGCTCTTCCCCAGATTCCTCGATAAACGTATCCCAATCCTCAAAATAATAATTTGAAATTTCAGGGTCAAAGTCCCTATCGTTCTCAAGTGCCCAGGTGCATCTATCAATGTAACAGGCTATTGCTTTGACATTGTTATCATGCAGATAGTGATAGAAAAATATCTCACCGAGTTCGGGTCGATTGCCTAAATACTCGACTACGTAGTCCATAAGCTCCCTTTCGGGATTAGGAAATAGGGATTTGAAATCATTTAAGATGTCTTCCGCGTAATCACTCTGATAAATCACAAATGCGATATATGCAAGAACTTGTTCATCAATCAGTCTATTTTCATATCTTAATAACAATAATGTCTCACAGATATCCCGAACGATATCAAACCCTTTGAATACTTCAATCCCGTGATCAAGAGATACTAAGATATCGAAGTCTAAACCATAAAATTCACACCCAATGGCTACTTCGGTCCCTTTCTTAAAATCTGTAATAGCATTGACTATATCATTATGTTTAAGGTTGATATACGTATTGCGAAGGTGATCTTTAATCGCGGAAACTTGAGGATCATAACCCATCTGAAAATATGAACAAGCTAACCATTGGTCATATTGTTCATCTAAGAACCAGAGTTCGCTCATAAGCCGCGTTTTATCTTCAAGGTCCTTAAAACTCAGTCTGTGGACAATTTTCCTCGCTTGACTATAGTCATTAAGCCCAACATAGGCAGTCAACGCATACCATAGGGCTTGGGAGTTTGTATTTTCCTTAATCAATGACTTAAGAATATCAAGTGATTTCTCATAATTTTTTTGCTCAAGATGTAAGGCGGTCATGTTCAATAAAATTTCATTGTCATCAGGAAATTTTTGTAATGCTTCAAAAAGGATAGCTTCTCTTCCCTTCCAGTCCTTAGAATCGGTCAACTGGGTTAACTTAACATATAAATCAGGAAAACCGTCATCAAGACTGGCAGCTTTCTTCAGTAATCCTCGTATTCTTTCCTTCGTGGCAGAATCCAAGTAATAAAGCAAACGACCTTTGGCTTCTGCGATACTTAACATATAATAATTCCGAGCAGTTTCCCTCACCTGAATCATTTCACGTAATTGCTGCGCCATTTCATCCCACTCTTCTAAACCATAGTGGCATAGCATAAGAGTTACTCTGTTGTCATAACTGAGATGCTCTTGAATAGTAAGAAGCTTGATCGCCGCATCGGGTTGCCCCAAATGCCAGTAACATCGGGCTAGCAAGGTAATTATTTCATCATCTGGTTTCTCCGCAAGAAGTTTGACCAGAATCTCTTGAGCTTCCTGATATTGTTCGGCATCAAACAGTTTCTTGTAGTCTTTATTATCAGAAGACATAATTCACTTATATTCAAACCAACCCATGAAACATTAATAATTCTAGCATGTTTCAAATTGATTTAGAAATTATTTGTAAAACACATAAAACAATCAAGTGATACCGACGGGGCGGTCAATTCAGATGCTCGCCGGGGAGGAGCCAATGTCATGCTGCTGCCCAAATCATCCCCACCGTATTTGAATACACCCGGTAAATGCCTGCGCTTCGTCATCGAAGGCTACGATGGTGAAGACCCGGATAAACTGGCTGATTTTCTGGATGAGACACGAAAGGACCTTACCACTAACGCGACTGATTGAGCCTACTCCGGCACACGTACGTAAACTGACACATTCTGGAATGTGTTGCCATCGAGGGTGGAGGTGGATTGGGTGATGGTCATAATGTTGCCATCTTTGGACAGCACCCGTCGGGCGTGAGCAACGACATCACCATTTTGTTTGACGGTCGAATCAAGCGTCTTCTCATCAATACGCACCATAGACATCGTGTTATCCACAGCCGCCGGATTGTCCACCGGATACTGCTCACCGTCCGGGATGGCAAAATATTCGGCCCGTATGTGTTCCCCGTCATCCGTCAGCCAATCCATTTTCACGCAATAACCGTTGTGATCGTGTTCGATGATGTAGGCGGCTTCGCGGGGTGGCTGCCCGCTTTCATAATCGGCTTCTCGGAGCTGCCATTTGCCGACAAACAAATCCGCCATGATTTCTACCTCACAAAATTCAAACAACGTTGTTCGCAATTGTAGGGTCTATTTCTTCGAAATGCGTTGGAATCACAAGGGAAAGGGGAAAAAAAGAAACATGACCGGGGCCATGTTTCGTCGTGGAATTTAACTGGCGGCTTTAGCAGGTTCGCTGCCGCCTTCTAAGGCCGCAACAATCGCATCGTTGCTGGGATAGCCACGCTCATAGAAGACCACCTTGCCTTCTTTGTTGATGGCGATGACGGTGCGGTTGACAACGTAGCCCAGCAGCATCAGCGCGTCATACAGCCGGGCGATTTTGCGCTTCTCATCCACAATCAATTCAAACGGGAAGCCTTCTTTATCAACAAAACGCTGATGGCTTTCCGCATCCGCCGGATTCACCCCGAATACTTCTGTATCCACTGCTTTAAAGCGCGGAAATTCGTCTTTAAAGGCGCAGAGCATGGTTGTGCAATCGCTTGTCTGGTCGCCTGGATACATGACCAGTACAACATTCTTCTTGCCCTTGAATTCAGAGAGTGTCACTTCACGTCCTGAATTGGTTTTGGCTGTGAAATCCGGAGCGTCGTCTCCAATTTTGATACCCATCATATCTACCTTTACTCGTTCCCTGAAACATCCAACATAAAAACTGTACAAGAAGATTGAAAAAATTTTATTAACATTTCCGAAAATTCTGATGAACGTTCGTGCATGGGCAGGTGACCCACGTCTTCAAATTCCACAAGACAGCTATCCGGGAAGGCATCCAGCATCCATTTGGCGTTATCAGGAGTAGCCCAGCCATCCTCCGTGCCCCACAGCAGCAGGACCGGCATCTGGACCGATTCAAGTGGTCCGGTGATTGAATTTCGGTGGCTGTCACGCAGCATACCAATCACCGCCAGATCCCAATCCTCAGTATGCAGCACCCGCCCGTAGGCAGCAATGAGGCCATTATCCACCACCTCGTCAATTTTGGTGGCGCTGCGGAGTTGTTCGCCAACCGCTTCATGCACCACGAAGCGCATCCCGACTCGTGCCCAGCGCTGCAAAAATGGCAGATTGAGGACCCATTCCGGGATTTCGGGCGTCGGTTCGGTGAAGAGTGTCGGGGCGACCAGTGCCAGCGCTTTGACACGATCCGGCTGCTGTTGGGCCAACATCACGGCAATATTGGAGCCAAAGGCGTGAGCCACCAGCGTTACCCCGGTTATACGCTGCTGGTCCATAAACTCGCTCACCATAGCCGCCTGAGCACGATAGCTGAAATCAGGCTCCAGCCCTTTTTCCGACAGGCCGAGACCGATCAGATCTATGGCGTACACATCATAACCTGCCGCTTGCAGGGCCGGGGCCGCCTCACGCCACGTTTCCGTCGAACCCGCCTGCCCGTGAATCAGTAAGATAGTCTCGCCATCCGCCGGAAAATGTTCATAATAAATAATACTGCCGTCAATGGTGGAGAACGCACCTTCGGGATCGGCCAGTTTTTCGGAGGGCTGCGTTTTTGGCCCGCCGAACGGCAGCAGGAAGGGCAGTACAAACACAACAAATCCCAGCAGCAGGCTCATGCCGCCCGCAATAATCAAACGCCGCTTACGTTTTGAAAACTGTGGCAGCGTGGATTGAAATTCTTGAAAGCGTTGCCGGGGTGATTTTTTCATGCGACTCTGGCAGAATAGAAATAGATTCGTTGCTTACGGGAAACTGGAATGATACGACTGTATTATGATAACGCTTATTTGACTGAATTTAAGAGTGAAGTGATAAACCAGACAACCGTCGATGACCGCCCGGCGGTGATTCTGGCGCAGAGTGCTTTCTATCCGACCAGCGGCGGGCAGCCCCACGATACGGGCAGCCTCAATGACTGCACCGTAACGGATGTACAGGTACGCAATGGCGATGTTCTGCATGTGCTGGACGGTCGGCTCGACGACACGGAAATTACCGGGACCATCCACTGGGCACGCCGTTTTGACCATATGCAGCACCACACCGGGCAGCATATTTTGACCCGTGCCTTTATCGAGACCGTCAGCGCCGAAACACTGTCGTTTCACCTGAGCGACAACAGCGTCACCATCGATATTGACGCTGCTGACCTTCCCCTGCGTGATATTGACGCCGCCGAAGACCTCGCCAACAAAATTATCGCCGACAATCTGGCTGTTCGGGCGTGGTTCCCCACCCCGGAAGAGCTACACGACATCAATCTGCGCAAAGTGTCGGAGAAGGTAACCGGGGATTTGCGGGTGGTAGATATTGGCGGTTTTGATGTGACGGCGTGTGGCGGGACGCATGTCGCTCATACGGGTGAAATCGGCATGATTAAAATTGTGAGCATCGAGCGCAATAAAGGCAACATGCGCATCGAGTTCACCTGTGGACAGCGGGCACTTCAGGATTATCGCCAGAAACACCGCCTGCTCAGTGACCTTTCCCACAACCTGACGACAGGTATTTTTGAGATACCGGGCATCATCGACAAAACCCGCGAGGAAAACAAAATGTTACAGCGTGAGGTGCGATCCCTGCGGCAGGAACTGCTCGGCTATCGTGCGCAGGATTTGTGGGCACAGGCGACCCGCCGCGAACCTTTTGTGTTGGTGACGCTTGTCCTTGATGCCGATAAAGGCGATTTGCAGGTGCTGGCCGGGAAACTGGTTGAGAATAAAAACACGCTGGCGATGCTTGGCCTGCCCGGAGAGTCCTGCCATTTTGTGTTTGCCCGCAGCGAAGACGTAGACCTTGACGTAGTACCGCTGCTGAAAACGGCGCTGGCGGCATTGGGTAGTGATCGCGGCGGCGGGCGTCCGGCAATGGCGCAGGGCGGCGGTGTTCCAGCATCGCGTGAACAGGTGGAGCAGGCGTTGGCAGCAGCAAGCGCACAACTCTATGAGTGAGAGAGCATGATGCAAGAGGTATCCGATAATGTCATCGTTGCCACCCATTTTCGCGGGCCATCGGTGGCGGCTGTCCTCACCAGCGAAGGCTATGTGCTGATTGATGCACCGCCCTTTCCCGAGGATGCGCGGCGCTGGCGAGATATGTTGATGCGCAAAAAGGAAGCCAGAATGCGGGCCATGATTCTGATGGATTCGCATCCTGAACGGCTGCTGGGTGCATATAACTTGAAACCGGATGTCCTCATCGCTCATGAATATGCCTACGATCATGTGCGGTCTCTGCCCAATTCATATGCCAGTACCGTTGTCGGACTGTTGACACGTTCACCGTATGAGCAAAATGAACTGTCCGGTTGCAAAATTATGCAGCCTATGGTTACCTTCGGGAAAACACTCCGCCTGAATTTTGGTTCTGTTGAGCTGCATCTCGAACACCGTCCGGGTCCAATGAACGGCTCCATCTGGGTGAAATATCTTGAGCAGCGCATCTTGTTTGCCGGGGATAATGTCGTCGTTGGCACTGTACCCTATCTCAACAGCCTGTATTCCATTGAGTGGATGGCGGCCCTTCGAGAACTGTACCATGACTCGTTCCCGGCGGACATTATTGTGGCCGGGCATGGCAACATCACAGTCAAGAACGCGATTGATCCGATACTGCAATATCTGGAAACCGCCCGCAGCCGGATCATGGAGATGTATGAAAACGGGCAGTCGCTCACCGAAACGAACCGTCTGGTGAATGACCTGTTAAATTATTTTCCGCCGCCGCTGGAAAGCGAACTGGCATCAGTGCAGCAGCGCGTCCGCACCGGGTTGCAGTCGATTTATAACGAGATTCGGGGGTAACGATGTTTACCGTTTTTGCATCTTTTCTCCCCACTTTGTCCCTCCTATCCCCTCTGTCGCTAGCGCGACATCTCCCCATAAATGGGGAGAAAGAGGAGGGAACTGATAGAGCCGTGAATCACCCATTCCCCCATTCATGGTTGGTGGGAGGACACTTCTTCGTCAATGGGGACGAGTGGTGGTGCTGGAGGCGGGCGGACACAGCACTGCTGTGTCCGCCACTAACAACACGCGGTCGATGCAATGTGGTGATAGCACGCCATTTACCATTACCCAATTGTTTCGGAAAAGTGCATCAGCGCACTTTGGTCTACATAGCTGGGGAATTTATTTTCCGGCGGTTTGAACCGGCTATTTTGCCATTTCGCAGTGGTTCCCCCGTCCTTATTCGCCTGTTAACCTCAAATACCGGAGGGCCAAGACTACAATGAACCACAAACTCACAACCCGCCTGAGCGTTATCCTGCTCGTGTTGTTGTTACACACGTTTATCCCGTCCACATCGGCCCAGACCCCCTGCGCACCCGGTGATCCGCCCGGTGAATTTCCTGCCCTGCCGGAAGCCCTTCCAGAGCGAACGAGTGACCTCACCGAAGCCGGGCGCATTCTGGCGGATGACATCGGGGAAATCCAGTCGCTGGCGCTGTCACCGGATGGCTTGTTTGCGGTGGCACTGGGCGAATATGGCCTGTATCTACTCAATCCTACCAACGGCCACGTACTGTACACCATCTGTGAAGAGACAGTAAATGTGGCGCTCAGCCCCGATGCACGGACGCTGGTCTTGATGAGCGAGGATGCCGTGCAGCTACGTGATGTGTACAACGGCGAGATTGTCGCTGAACTTGAGGAAAGCTGGACAGCGGCAGCCTTCACCCCGGACGGCTATTTCATAATTGTGCAGGATGTCGATGGGGTTGTCAGCGTGCGCGATATTGTCTCGCTGGACATAGCGTACACGGTGGAGGATGTGCTGCATTTTGCCGCCAGCCCGGCGGGTGATTTTCTGGCAGTCGCCACCGATGCTGAGGTGCAAATCCTCGATTTAGTCTCCGGCGATGAGATAACAACACTGGAAGTTGGTGACATCGCCACCATGAAATTCAACCGCAGCGGCGGCTGGCTGGCGACCGTTGGCGAGGTGGTTACGGTGTGGGAGGTAGACTCATGGGAACCCGCATTTGAGATTGAGGTGGAGGCAGCGGGCATCAGCTTCGACCCGCTGGATGAATTCATCGCCATCACCAGCGAGGATGGACTCGAACTGTGGGAACTCGAATCAGGGAGTCTGATCCATGAATTCGAGTGTGAGGACTGCGGCGCGGTGCTGGCCCACTCTACCGGGGTCATCATCACCAGCTCTGCTCATCTGATTTTCGCGCAATTCTCGCCATAAATTAATGCAGGAGTGGTAGGCTCATGTCTGAAAACAAGGGAAAAATCTCGATGACGTTCCGCCTGCGCCTAACGCTCTGGTATTCCACGCTGGCAATGAGCATCATTTTATTGTTCAGTATCACACTGTTTGGGGTGCTCAAACAGGTCATGCGCGACCAGATAGATGAAAACATTAACTCGGTTCTGGATGACGTTCAGGACAATTTGACGTTCTATGTCACCCGCAACGCCGACAATGAACCTTTGTACTTTACCCCCTTCTATCCCGACCTGCGCGGCGTCAGCACACCGGGCGCGTTCGTGCAGTTATGGCGGGCCGATGAGCCAGACTTCCCGGTGAATCTGAGCGGCAATTTTATGTTGAACAATGAACCCTTTGATGCAGATGCCCTGCAAAAGGAAGAGGAAGTGCGCCGCGATGTCGAAGTCGACGGAACTGCACTGCGCGTTATCACTCGGCCCCTTAAGAGCAAGGAAGGTATCATCGTCGGACATTTACAAGCCGCTATGTCCCTGCAAACCGTGAATGATGCAACGGACCTGCTGCTGAAAATTATGGTGCTGGGCTGGGGACTGAGTTTGCTGGCAAGTGTGCTGCTGGGGGATTGGATTGCCAAGCGCACCCTGCGGCCAATCGCGTCGATTACGCGCACTGCCGAAGAAATTGTGGTGGCCGAAGACCTCAGCAAACGAATTGATTATGACGGTCCACAGGATGAACTCGGCTATCTCATCACGACCTTTAACGGCATGATTCGCCGTCTGGATAAATTGTTTAACTCCCAGCGCCGCTTCGTGGCGGATGTCTCACACGAACTGCGGACACCCATCACCGCCATCCAGAGCCATCTAGACCTGATTGAACGCTATGGCCTTAAAGAAGATGACCCGTCCCTGAAAGCCGTGCGCAGCGAAACCAAGCGTATGTCGCGGCTGGTAGGGGATTTGCTGATGCTGGCACAGGCTGATCTCGGTCACCTGCCGATTATCGAAAGCGATGTCCAGCTTGATTCACTGGTGCTGGAGATATTTGAGCAGGCACTGATTTTGAGCAAGGGGCATGTCCGGGTGCATCTGGGCAATCTGGATACAGCGGTCGTGACGGGGGATTCGGATCGTTTGAAGCAATTGCTGCTCAATCTGGTGACGAACGGTATCAAATATTCAGCAGAGGGCGGAAAACTGACCATAAGCCTCAACACCGATGATGATTTTGCCCATGTCCACATCGCGGATACGGGCGAAGGCATCCCCCCGGAAGACCTGCCCAATATCTTTGACCGCTTCTACCGCGTTGATAAAGCGCGGGCGCGGGCACAGGGCGGGGCGGGATTGGGCCTGTCCATCGCCAAATGGATTGCCGAAGCCCATCATGGAAATATCACGGTGGAAAGTGTTGAAGGTGAGGGCACAGTCTTCACGCTGCATTTACCGCTCAAGGATGAAGAACCTGAAGAAGATTTCCACGCGAAGGAAACCCGGCAGCGTTTTCCGGCACTGCGTCTCGCCCGCAAGCAGGAGTAATATTAGCGGTCAGGTTTAATCGTGCACAGGGCCTGCCGTATTTCGCCCAGATGATAGGCATTGTGCATCAATACACCCAGTGCGCCGCCGATCTGATCTTCATCTTCCCAGATCGTTTCATTAACCAGTGTGCGGATGGCCTGATACGCATCGCGCAGCCGCTGCTGGCTGGCCTCCCATTCCTGCGGAGTGACTTCACGAACCGTGCGCCAGATTTCCGTCCAATCGACCTGTGGGCGTTCGCCTTGCACAAAACGAATCAGCGTCTCAATGTAAAAGCTCAAATGGGCCACATGGACCGCAATACTGGCACAGTTGGCAGATACCGGACGCGACGCTTCTTGCGCGGTAATCGTTGCCAGCGTCTCAAACAGTGACGTTCCCCGGTCCAGATAAATACCGTGTGCGTTCTCAAACGTTTCTTCCAGCAGTTCCCGCATTGCAGCCGCAAGATAACCAGCCAGTTTGTTTTCAGTCATTGTTAACTCCCGGTGGTCATTCAAATCCCACAAATTTTAAAACAAATGTTCTACAAAATCTATGATATCAAGACTCGAGATTGGATCGTTGCCTTATCATTCCTGGCTTCTGACTCGTCGCGTGGTCTCCTGCTGCAATTCACGGATTTCGTCGGTCCACAGGCTCTTGATATAGGCCAGTACAGCGTTGATTTCTTCCTCAGTCAACTGGTCGCCAAAGGCGGGCATTTCATAAAAGTTTTCATCTCCCATACCACCTTCTTTGATGATGCGGACCAACAAATCATCATCATGATGCCAGGTATGCCCGGTCTCATTATGCGGCGGCGCGGGATAGCGTCCTGTTTCATCTTTGGCGAGGGGATTGTCCGGGTTTTGGCCCTCACCGCTGATGCCGTGACATTTCGCACAGTGTTCGACATAAACCGTTTCACCCTGTGCAAGCAAATGCTGGGGAGTGCTGCTGCTTTCGGGATTATCATCTCCGTTTCGACAGGCAGTCAGCAAGGCGACCGCGCATAACAGAAGAAAGGCAATGTGAAAGTGTCGCATGAGGACTAACCTTTGTTCAGGCTGACGATAAACTATTCTAGCATTACCGTCACGGATGCCCATTTCAGACCGTCTGCGCTGGACCACAACGTACCATCATCATCCAACGCCCAGATATTCCCGGCGTACTGTGTGGCAATATCCAGCACGATACCATCCGCGTCCAGTTCAACCATCGCCCAATCCTCACCGGATTCGCGGTAGAGATGGCCCGCTGCAATGGCATACAGCCGTCCGCCGTATGAGACAACTTTATCGGGAACGGTGTCATCAGGCAGGGGCAGCACATCTTCCCATTCTCCAAAGAAGTAGCGCATGATGCCTGTATCGGTCACGACATGGATATATTCGTTTTCGTCGGCAAAGATGGAATAGACGATTTGATCTATTTCGAGCGGCTCCCAACTTAAGCCCAGATCATTGGACCGGAATAATGCGCTGCCATCAAACAACACATGCGAGTGATCACTCATCATTAATAAGTTTTCGCCGCCCCATTGACTGCCATCAACGTTAAGGTCATGCCACTCGACCGGTCCGCGTGTCAGGCCGTTTTCCGTCATGGCGAACAAATAGCCGTGCGACACGATAATGTCATCCGAGATTGTTTCGTCTTCAAGTTTCCACGCTGCGCCATTATAACTGTACACCCCGGAATCGGTGGCGGCCCACACTGTCGAAGTGCTGGTGTCGATGAAAACGTCATTAACTCGCGCATTGAGTCCCATACTGCGCCACGTATTGCCCGGCTGGAATATCTGCCCCGATTCAGTCACGATATAGGGCTGTGTCATGCCACTGCTGATGGCGAGCCATGCAGGAGCGGATGAGGTATCGGCGAATATTGAAGCTTGTTCGGCAGGCGAGAAGGCCGACACGCCAAAAACCAGCCCCAACAACAGCACACCACTGGCGGGGATGAGCTGCACAGCGCGGCGGCGACTGGCTGCCACCGTCCAACCGCCGACTGCCAGCAGGACAATGCTGGCGAGGCTCATGGCAAGGCTGCGCTCATCAACATCAATGGTTGTGTCAATCGGTGGTGGCGGAATTGGTGCAGGCGCGGTCGTGACCGTCGGCTCAAAATCGATCACTGTGTCAAATTCACCGGGGCGCTGAATCGTTAACCGGATGCGCCATTCGCCCTCAACAGATAGAGTCGGGGCTGAAATGGTATAGACGCCATCGCCCTGATGTTCAGGCCGGATCTCGCTTTCGCCCAGATTTTCGGTCATGTGCTTGAAGCGCATCCGAATCAATGAAGCATCCTCAATCGGATTGCCCCGGCGGTCGGTCAGCGTCACCGCGAAATCATTATCGCCGACCCAACCCGGCGCAAATGACAGCCCGATATTCATGCCGTCGGTGCTGTCTTCCTGGGCGTAAGGCGAAGGTTCAGGCATGATGGGGACCGCCTGCGCTTTCGCGTGAGCCGAGCGGGCAAATTCCACCGAGGTCATTGACCCGACCATCGCCAGCACACCTACCGTCAGGGCAATCTCGACCCCGATAAGTCCAATTAAATGACGCTCCCAGATTTGCTTCCCGGCGTTAAGGTTGCGCTGCGTCCAGATCAAATTGATGGCAGCGATAGCCAGCAGCGGCATAATTAGCAGGAGTTTGATTATCAATAACTCGCCATACTGCGTGCCGGTCAGCGCATCCACCGAGCCAACCAGCAGCCATGCCGAATAGATACCCGTAATCAGCAAAGCCAGCACCGCAATCCGCGCATAATTGGAGAAATGGGCGGTTAATTCTGCCAGCAACGGTGTGCTTTTCTGTTCCGTTCGCCAAATGAGCAGCGCCACCAGCCCAAACTGGACCAATCCCCCAACCCACAGGGCGGTTGCCGTCAGGTGCAGCCAGTCGTTAGCGATTCCGGCGACCTCATCTTCAGCAGTTCCGGCGTGGCTGTTCAGGCTGTTGCTGAGCGTAATTACCAGTCCGGCAGCCAGCACGATCCACCCCGCGCGGCGCTCACGGGGCATCAGAATTAATCCCGCACCCATCACAATCCATGCTGCCACGCGCATCTGCCAGATTTCACCAAAGCGCGTTGATAGGATGACATCATCCAGAAATTCACTCGACATTGCGCCGATAATGGAACTATCGGATGAAATCGCGGCCTGCACCAGTAACACGAAAATCGTTGTAATGCCAATCAGGAACCAGCCCAGCCACACCACCTGCATCATCCGTTTTTTGACAGTGACGTAACCATGTGCACCTATGGCGGGCCGCCACACCATCAACATGAAGCCGATGCCACCCACCCCGAGCGCCATGCTGAATAGGTTAAGCCAGCGGCTGCCCGCTTCATCCGGCGGAATTTCTTCGGTGCTGGCAATGCTGGCGATTTCGCTCGAATCGACGCCGATGCCGAAACTGAAACTGCCCTGTGTGGAGTGCCCGTCGGCGGCGGAGATGACGCGCCACGCCACCGTATAAACGCCATCTGGCAGTTCGCCGGGCTGCATGAACATCTGCGTCGGGTCACTGCTGTCTACCTGTGATTCTGGAGTCTCGATGACATCACCGCTGCTGTCACGCAGAGTAAAACGGCTGAATTCCGGTTCGAGCGGTTCGGTGAACCACAACCGGATTTCCGCCGGGGTCACGTCAAGGGATGTGTTAGCGGGCGGGTCGGAGCGTACCAGATTGGCATGGGCCACGACGGGTTTGACACTGGCGAAGAACGATGTGAGCAGCAAGAGAATGATAAGTAACTGGCGGACGGTTTTTGAAGAAGCTAAGCAACGGACGCCATGTATAGCGTCCCTACGGGATTTGTTGGTTTTCATAGGGACAGCATATATGCTGTCCGCCAGATATAAAATCCTTCGTCGGCTCATTATATCGTCGCTACCTATCCATGTCACCATTACCAAATGGGGAATTTAAACGTTCAGATTCCCACTATTGAATACGTACAAATCAGCCCGGCGGATTATTCAGCCTGAAGTTCCTCGTCATCATGCGCAACGAGGCCACAAACCAGCCCATCGCGGGTCTTGTAGCTTTCCTCAATGGTTTCAGTAGTGACTTCCCCGAACACACTGGCAATCATATCATAAGTGCAGGTTACATAATCAGACTCATCGGTGCACCGAATAGTATTTGTGTCGATGGTCAGAGTCGCATCCTCGCCATCAAAGTCAGTGTTGAGGCTGGCAACGATACGATCTATGTCCGGTTTGCGCACTTCACAAACATGCTCTTTTGCACCCTGTATGTCACGTTCACCGAGGGCGTGGATATACCATGCAGCGTTTTCGGCACTGTTAGCTTTGTCGTCGTTGTTAAAGATAACGAACATTGCTGCGATGACCAGAACCACCGCGCCAATTGCTGCTACCCTAGATCGCATCACTAATCTCCCTTCCTGAAATCATAAGGGCACGGCTGGTCACCGCGCCCTCATCAACATCATGTAGTGAAAGAATTAACTTTCGTCTTCAGCCTCTTCACCATCATCGGCAAGTACTTCGGCTTCGATCTGGTCAGCCAGTTCAAGCCAGCCAGCGACCAGTTCTTCCCAGGCTTCGGGTGTTATGTCTGCCATGTCTTCCCAGCTCAAGTATTCGATGTCCAGCGGCTCAATTTCTTCAAACTCGTAGAAATTGACGTGCAGAAACATGCTAAAAGGCGGGAAATTTTCGGTGTCGCGGGTTTCGGTATGGGCGACGACATGCAGTAAGCTGATCTCTTCGCTGAAGACAGACCCATCGCCCGGTTTAGCCGGATCAAAGTAGGTTTCGCCATCAGCCGCGAAGACTTCACCGGTTTCTGGATTACGGACCATTTCACTCCACATGGTGTGACCCATGAGCAGCCCGAACGTATTTTCCTGGCCCATGAACATTTCATCGCCACTGTATTGTTCATCATTCACGAACACCAGCGTTGGACCCCATGTGCCAAAATTATTGAAAATCGTTGGCAAAACAGGTGCTTCCGCGCCGCTGTCACCATGCAGGTCAAGGTAATCAGCAATGCCGCCTTCCCAATATGCGGGCATGGTATTGGCATCAGCCATACCATGCAACAGGTAGATCACCGTCACGACCGCATCTTCGATAGTAGTTTCGGCGTCAAGGGCGTGCTCATCTACACTGAAGCGGGCAATCGCCAGACCCAGATCGGCTTCGGCATCAAAGTGAATCTCAAAGAAGCCCCACTCCTGCGGGCGAACCTGTGAACCGTCATAGTTAAAGCTATCGGGATACTGACCGATAATCTGCGGGGCAGTGCCACGTAGATGGAAGTCAGTGGGCTGGTCATCATCCTGAGCGGTGACACGGCTGGATGATGGTAGTGATAGCGCAGCAAGCGCCAGCGCGACGATGAACAAAGTTATGGTAAGCTTACGCATGGATGTACATCCTCCATTTTGAATAGTGGTTAAGGTTGTTACATTCAACAAGTTACGGGGTACCTGATAATCGGCTAGTTGTCAGGTGCTCCCTGAGCAATCCAGTTGCGCACCAGCGCAATCTGGTCGTCGGGCAGTTTTTCACCCTGAGCAGGCATGGTCCCATTTTCCAGCATGCGCATGATGGTGCTGTTTTCAGGTTCACCCGGTACCAGCACCGGCAAGAAGTTTGACCCAAAGATGACATTATCATAGGTATCTAACAACAACCCATTGGGCGCTCCACCAGCTACGATGCTGTTCGGACCATGACAGAACACACAACGCGAGTTAAAGATCGGCTGCACATCCTGCGAAAAACTCACAGGTCGAACCGAATCGGCAAATGCAATGAGGTTTACTCCCAGTCGCTCCGTTTCTATAATCCCTCCTCTGGTTTCTTCATCGGCTGTTGCTGTCCAGAACAACAGTCCCAGCGGTAGCAGCAGCATGAGACTAATGTAATAGATGAGGATGCGTAAGTCCTGTGCGTGTTCGTGCATTGACATTGACCTTTCAGGTAACCACACGTCCCGTACGATGTTCCGGCGTCTGCAAAGCACCATCAGTATAGGGATAATCGGGCGAACCGGGACCAAAGATTGACCGAAGAAACACCGAAGACGATGGGTTATGCCCCCTGCCTTGGCGCGATTGACCATAGATACGGTAGACAATCACCGCACATTGCCCAAAGATTCTACGAAAGATATGCCCTCCATAGTTACACTACATAACAAAGTAGTGATTCACCCAAAAAGAAATAAACGGACGGGATATATCCCGTCCCTACGGGAATCAGGGTAATTGTAGTGGCGGACGCCATACATGGCGTCCGCCACATAAAGCATCCGACCCATCTTTTTGGGGCTAACACTGACAGTCAGGGGATCACAACAACCCAGGAGGAGTAGTCGTGCCAACGCGAATCGGTGTGGGTCTGGACAACGCAGCGTCGGGCATTGCCTGTGGACAAAACGTAGCACGCCTGGCTCTGGCAACACTGGGCAATGTTCAGCCTATGCTGGCATTGCTGTTTACATCTCACCCGGAACCCGAACAGGTGCTCAGAGGCGTGAATACCATTCTGGACGGCATCCCGCTGATAGGAGCCACTTCGGCTGGTGAATATAGTCATGCTGGCTATGTGGAAGCAGGTGCAGGCTTAATGCTGGTTTACAGCGATCATATCCTGTTTGAACCGCTCACCACACGCAGCGGGTGGTTCTCCTTTGGGCGACACGTTCTGGGCGGAAATCTACGCGGACTCTCTGACTCAGGTCTGGGCAGCCCGTATCGCCACCGGACGCTGGTGCTCTTTCCTGATGAGCAGTCCATGAATCTAAATCTCCTGATCGAGAAAGCCATGACTGAAACCGCGCTGCTGTACGATATTCTGGGAGGACCGGGTCTGGCCTCACTGACGCCACCACCCCGCCCTCCGGCTGTCTTTTTCAACGATAGGCTACTGACTGCCGGACTGACCGGAGCCGAAGTGTTGAGTAGTGCTCCCGTTGGGCTTGCCATTTCCAATGGCTGGTCGCCGGTCAGCGGCCCCTATCGCGTCACCCGGGCCGATGATCGACGTATTATTAAAATTGATGGTCGTCCGGCAGGAGATGTGTACGAAGAGTTTTTGCGGATGCGTGGTATAGAGACCGCGTCCGGCATTGCTCCTGACATTTTACTGAAGTTTCCGGTAGGTGAATGTCAGGACCGGGAATGTAAAGTTAGCCTGATTAAATCAATTGAGCGAAATGGCACACTTGAAGTAACCGCGGCTCCAGTGACCGGCAGTTTAATTTATATCCTTGCCACCCAGCCGGATGCGATGATTACCGCGGCACGGCGGGCCATTAAAGAGGCCGAAAAAACAATGACGGGCCAGCACCCGGCGGGAATGTTGTTTATAGATTGTATGTCAACCGCGATGGCCTTACAGGATTTGCATGTCCAGCAACGTCACGCCGTCAGCGAGCAAATCGGGGATATTCCGTTTCTTGGGTTTCGCAGTTATGGGGTGTTGGCCCGGTTATCTGGACAACTGAGCGGACATTATGCCTGTTCGGTAGCGACGTTTATTTTGCCGGAGTAGTTGCCGATGACCACTTTGGCTGACGTTCTTGCATCCATCGTCCTCACGTCTACGATTGAAGAAACCACCAGCAAATCGCTGGCAGTGATGGCGGAATATTTTCAACCGGAACGCGCCGGACTGGTCCTCTGGGATCATGACATGGGTCGCTACATTATTGGACAAAGCCTGTCTGTGACGGATGATGTAGCGGCTGGTGAGGCATGGCGCACTTTGCTGTCGATGGCGAATGGCGCATTTGCCGGGGATCATACGACGCCACGCCAGGTTACACGAACCGTTTTTTACGATCCACTGAACGTTGGCGACCACCATATCGGCGCATTTCTCTTTGTCAACAGTCGTAAGTCTCCCGATCTGTCCAGTCGTGATGTGCAACTGCTGCGCCGGGTAATCGCCCACACACTGAAGACCGTGATGAGTGTCGAGAATGCCGGGCACATTCAGCGCCAGCTTGAGGAGGATCGCCAGCGACTGGCCCATCTCTTAGAAGCTGTCAATAAACAGCAGCGTACCATTGATCATTTGTTGGCTCTGGAACGTGAATTTTCCGCACAGCTTGAAGAAAAAGTGAGAGAACGCACTGAGGCGCTTCAAGAGACACAGCGTCGTTTGATGCAATCTGAAAAACTGGCCCTGATCGGGAAGTTAGCCAGTTCATTGATGCATGAAGTCAACAATCCGCTGCAAGCCATTCAAAGCGGATTGGGGCTGGTCGTTGATGCGTTAAATCTGCCAGAAACAAGTCTGGTTGGTCAGGATCTGGCAACCATCCAGTCTGAACTTGAGCGCATTCAGATTATTTTCCGCCAGTTGCTTGACTTAAATCGCCCGAATATCCAGCAACACTATAGACCACTCGACCTGAATATGGTTTGTACAGACACGCTGGTATTGATGCGCAAGCGTTTGCATGATCTTGGCGTGGACATCCATTGCGATTTGGACGAGCACCTGCCGCTGACGTGCGGTGATCTTAATCAGATGAAACAGGTTCTCCTCAACCTGCTGCTGAATGCCGCCGAAGCGGTACCAGAGGATCAGGGGCACATTCGGGTGGCGACCTATGCGGGTCAAGATAGCGTTCATCTGGCGGTGATGGACAATGGCGCTGGCATGGAAACCGAGACCATGAAACATCTTTTTGAGCCTTTGTTTACGACAAAGACTCGTGGATTGGGGCTGGGGCTTTCGGTGTCACTGGACATTGTTCAGCGGCATCAGGGAACTATCACCGTTGATAGTTCCCCGACGATGGGAACAACCTTCCTTGTTAGTTTACCTGTCAGGAGCGATTGCGATGATCCGATTATTGATTGTGGATGACGAAGCCATCATTTTGCGTTTTTTGGTGCGTGTGTTGGCCCGCGAGGGCTACAGCATCCAGACCGCCCGTAATGGTCAGGAGGCGCTCCATTTGCTTCGACAGCAGCAATTTGACCTGCTCTTGACTGACATTAAAATGGACGGTCCAGATGGAGTCCATCTGTTACAACAGGCGAAAGCGCTTGATCCAGAGCTGGCGGTTGTCTTGCTGACCGGCCATGCCACGGTTGACTCGGCAGTCGCCGCTTTGCGCTATGGAGCCAGCAATTATTTACTCAAGCCCGCCAGGAACGAAGACATTCTGAAGGCGGTTGCCGGAGCGCTTGAGGAGCGCGACAATGCTTTGCGCCACCGGCAGTTGGAGCAGGTTGCGTCTCAACTGGCGGATCTGTTTGCGGCACCGCCTGACCATGCCGTCGTGTCCGGCGACAACATTATTCGCTGTGGTGAGTTTGAGCTGCATACGACCAGTTTCAAAAGCTTCCTAAACGGCGAAGCGATTCATCTAACCCCGACCGAATTTCGGCTGGCTCTGGAGTTGTGCAGTCGCCCCGGGGCGACGATTGCGTATATTGAACTTGTGCAAGCCGCCTGTGGGTATACATGTTCGCGTTTTGAAGCACAGGATATCATCGGGGCCCATGTGCGCAACTTGCGACAAAAACTCGGCGTTGATGAACACGCTCCCCTATATGTGGAGTCGGTGCGGGGGATCGGTTATCGCATTATTTCACCCGAAGAAGCCGTGAGTGGACGATAATTTGTAGC
>JAKEEQ010000112.1 GCA_022616515.1 Chloroflexota bacterium
ACGCCCCGCTACTTTTCAGCTTTTGGCCCGTGATTTTCCTTAACTTGATGCCTATGCCTCCCACAAGTGGGGAGGGCTTCTAGTTGCTACCGATAGCCGTTACTATTCATTGACGCTCGTATCACGAATAACAAGATCATCAAAGTGCACCAGACTATTGGGTTCGGCTCCGATGGTCAGCGTACCGCCCAGAATCGGGGTCGGACGAATCGTTGTCAGGAATCGCCCATCCGCAAAGAACGCGATGCGGTCATCCTCGGTGATAACGATGATTTCAATCCAATCACCCGTCAAGGTTTCAGGCAGCAGTTCATCAAAGACATAAGCCTTATCCGCCTGCAAGAATGGACGGACTCTGGCACGGATGAGCCCATCTTCTTCTTTGACCAGCTCAACCTGATACTGGTCAAAGCCTGTTCGGGTAGAGTTCAGCGTTGAGCGGGCACCGACAATAGCAGTACTACCTGCTGGCGCATCTTCTGGAAGGCGAATATCGACCTTGATGTAAATATCGGTTGAGTCCCGGAAGGTATCGCGATTTGCGCCATCGCCAAAGACATTACGTGTGCTGTCAATCTCACGGCGAATCCGTCGGAAAACTTGCTGGTCAGTCGTTTGCAGCGAATAGAACGCGCCGTGTTCCTCCGTACCACTATCTCGTTCGTGAGTGCCCGGATCACTCTCCCAGAATTCATCGGTGCGGAAGCGATCACTGAAATCATCTTCCCAGTCGGTGAGAAGTTCGCGGAATGGACGTCGCGCCGGGTTATTCAGGAATGTGATAATGTCGAGGGCGAATTGCGCATCGACGGTGCTGGACGCAGCCGTCTGGGCGAACAGGCAGTCGTCAACATAGAAGCGGTCATTGGCCTGGCTGGTCTCGAACACAATAGCGCCACGCGGCGGCATGTTATCCCAGATTTGGTCGACCTGAATACGACCATTTCGATCATAAACCAGTAAGCGATTGCCGACCAGTTCAATAATGATCATGCTGAAATCGCGACTGTAAAACTGAGACAGTTGTTGGGAGTTAATTATCGTACCACCGGCGTCAATTTGCGACACAGTCAAGTTTCCGGCATTGCCCTCAAACAGGATATGCCCCTGCGAAGAATCGCGCACCTTAAAGCGAAAGTCACCTTCTGCGCTGCGTAAATCACATGCCATCAAAAAGTCGTCAAGCTGGGATGTCAGGGGAACAAGCCGTGCCGGTCCGTTCATGGCAACGTACTGGTTACCAGAGCCAGCTTCAAGCCCTACATTGGCGACGGGATCGCGTGCCCATGTATCAGGGAAGGTACTGGCGTTGTCAAAATGATCACTGGCTGGTTCAGCACGTTGAACAATGATGTCGTCAAAGGCGACCGGATTCAGATTGGCGGAGAACGTCTGTAGGTGAATAGCGCCAGCCGGTAATGGTGGTAAAGTGTCAATTACCTCCATGATGAGTTGGCTGTTGAGATAGATAAAGATGCGGCCACCTTCAATCCACACCACAACGTCATACCACTGCTGCGTGTTAATTTGCGAGTAGTTTCCACCCTGCAAACCACGCTCCGCCGCACGGTTGATGTCCGGTGTATCACCGCGTCGTAAACGGAATAAACCAGCCGCCATCTCCAGCACATAATAGCCACTGGGGCTGTAGCGGAAGATAATGCGTCCACCACTGCCCGCTTGTGTCAGGTTGAAACTGTAACGCAGAACGATGTCTGTCACCCCATCTTCATTCCATTCGGGCACTTCCTGCCCCAGAATTTGCAGTGACGTATTGAAGCCGGAACTACCAAAGAGGGCCGTGTTCCCGCCCTCATTACGCAGCACCCAGTTTGCTGGATCATAAGCCCAGCCCACCAGCGAGTCGTCCTGCTCAAAGTCTTCGACGAAGGGCATTTGCCCGCGCGGTTGTGGCGTCGGTGTTGGGATCGGCGACGGTGTATCGGAGGGTGTTGCCGAGGCAGGCAAAGTTTCGGTCACTGTCGGCGTAAATGTTGGTGATGAAGTCGATGTGTCGGTCGATGTCGGGGTTGGGGTCGAGGTTGGGGTATCAGTGGACGTCGGTGTGTCAGTCGATGTCGGGGTATCAGTCGGGGTATCGCTTGGTGACGGTGTAAATGTCTCGCTCGGCAGCGGCGTGTCGGTTGGCGGTGGAGTGAGGGCCGTTGCGGTTGCCGTCTGATTTTGTTCTTCGACAGCGGTCACCGTTGCCGCAGCCGATGTTTGTCGCGATTCGGCGGTAGCCGTGTTGTTGTCATCCGCCATAATCGTCGCATTTTCAGCGTCCGCAGTGGAAGTTTCTGCATCGGCGGCTTGCTGTGTGCCGAATTCGCTGGTGGAGGTGGAATTGATGGCAACAACAGTTTGACCGGAAGCTTCGGTCTGTTCGGCAATGGCGGCCTCAGCCGTCTCGGTCGCATCTGCATTCTGCTGTTGGTTGTCCAGCAATAGGAAAACTCCGCCGCCAATGATCAGCAGCAGCACTACCAATCCAATAATTAGCGGTGTACGCGGAATCCCGCCACCTTCTATCTGTGATAACCGGGGACGCTCCGGCTCTCCCGTTGGCCGATCAATGACTGTTCGCTCATCTTCACGAGGTGTCTGCTCTTGAACAGTCGCCTCGTCAAGACGCTGCTCAATAGCGGTTTCGGCACTGGTTTTGGCGAGTTCTTCACGAGCATTTTCAAGTTCTTCAATGGTTTGTGATGCAATTTCGCGCAGTCTAACCGGGCGTGTGTTTATCTCCGGTCCTGCTGCATCGGACAGCGCCTGAGCCAACTGCCCCGCCGTTTGATACCGTTCGTCAGGATTCTTGGCTAAAGCTTGCAGCATGACCGCTTCCAATTCAGGTGGAAGCTCTGGATTTTCCGCAAGGATAGAGGGCACCGGATCATTAATGTGCTTAAGAATGACGGCCATTGGTGTTTCAGCGGTAAAGGGAGCTGTTCCGGCCAGCATTTCATACATGATGACACCCAGTGCATAGATGTCAACTCGGCCATCTACTTCAGCACCCATTCCCTGTTCGGGGGCCATATAGCCCGGCGTTCCAAGTGCCATGCCACTTGCCGTCAGCCCTGAATCGCCTTCGATCATTCTAGCGATACCAAAGTCTGTCAGAAAGGCGTTTCCTTCACCGTCAACCATTATGTTGGACGGCTTAATATCGCGATGTACAACACCCTGACGATGCGCGTAATCCATCGCGGAGCCAATCTGCCGGAACAGGTGAACAACTTCTCCAATCGGAAGTTGGCCCTTTTCCATAATCTCCTTAAGGGTTCCGGCGGGGAGGTAGCGCATGACAATATAGGGTGGGTCATGACGACCATTGAAGTCATAAACTGGCAAAATGTGAGGATGCTCCAATCTTGCCACAAGGCGGGCCTCGCGGGTGAAGCGGTCCATTGCCGTTGGATCGAGGGAAATGCCCTTCTGAATTACCTTTACTGCAACGAAGCGGTCAACGTTTTCCTGATAGCCACGATAAACCGTCGCCATGCCGCCTCGCCCAATAATATCCATAATCTCGTACGGACCGAGTTTTTGACCAATCATCAAGAATGCGCGTGATACCCCCGGATTGATCCGTGAGGAGGGATAGCGCCCTGAAATGAACTGACGTCAGTCATGAATGTCAGGCTATTCCCTGCACGCTTGCTCCTTTACGTATGCTAAATTTGTAAACATGGGGGGATTTTGAGTTACCTCTGGCATCCCCCAGGCCAACTCGCCTTACGGGGCGGTCACGTTCTCCTCGCCCATGTTATGCGGTGGTTTTGTATCCACACGACACTGGCCTAGACCCTCAGCCTGTTTAATCGAGTGGCGCAGAGTACGGGGCTGGAGAAGCACCCCGTGGTGCCTATGTATTCACCGCTAACGCAGTCGTTGCCCTTCGGCTTGACTCGGGCTGGTCAGCGTGGCTTGCGTTCACAAGCCCCCGGATTTATCCGGGAGGTCGCTAACAGAGTTCCTGCACAGGATTAATAGAACATATTTTTTGAACGGTTCAACTATAGCACATCTCAAAAAACGACGCACTTTAAACATTGGCATTTCCCGAACTTCTAAACAAGTGTTCACTTGACGGAATTCGCTTAAAATGCCAGACTCTCTACAACCGCTTATATGGAGAATATTTTATGGCACGGAAATTTAATTATGGTGGACAGGCTGTCATCGAAGGGGTGATGATGCGTGGTGCGCATATTGCAGCCATCGCAGTCCGTGATCCGGACGGGGAAATCATCATCCGCGAGGAACCCTTGAACGCGACGCTGTATCGTGGCTGGGTGAGCCGTCTGCCATTTGTGCGTGGATTGGTAGGACTCTGGGACGCGCTGGTGTTGGGTACAAATGCCTTGATGTGGAGTGCCGAAATCGCTGCAACGGAAGAGGATAACGACTCGAATACGAAGTCAGGGAAATCCAGAAGTATCACCAGCACACTCGGCATGAGTTTGAAAGCAATGATGGCCGCCACTGAAGCCCCTGTTGAAAAGCACAGCAATCGCACCGAATTCACCACCGCTGAAGTGATTGGTGTGGTTACTATTTCGCTGTCGATGGGCATTGGGCTGTTTTTCCTGGCCCCCGCCGCATCATCCAGCTTTATTGGTAAGTCGCTGGGCCTCGAAAATCGGCTGGCAGTCGATGCCATTGAAGGCGGCATCAAGCTGGCAATTTTCGTGGGGTACATTGCGGCGATTGGCATGATGGACGATGTAAAGCGCTTGTTTGGTTATCACGGGGCCGAACACAAGACCATCAACGCTTATGAAGCCGGGGCCGAATTGAGGCCAGATGTGGTCAAAGATTTTCCGATAGAACATCCGCGTTGTGGCACAGCGTTCCTATTGACCGTTGTGTTGCTGAGCATTTTTGTCCATACTCTCGTTGGGCGACCCGACAACATCATTTTGCTGCTGCTCTCGCGCATTCTGGTGATCCCCGTGATTGCCGGACTGGCCTATGAGATCTTGCGCTTTACCGCTAAAAACGCCAGTAACCCAATTGTTCGCGCACTGATTGTTCCAAATCTCGCTATGCAGCGTCTGACGACCCGCCAGCCGGACGAAAGCATGATTGAAGTTGCCATTGAGGCTCTTGAGCGTGTGCTGGCTGCCGAAGAGGCTCACGCCACCGACTCTGAGGAGGAAATAGCCGCCTCTGTAACCATGCCTGCGGCGGCAACCATCAACACCAATCTGAATAACTAACCATGGTGCAGGGACAACGCATCTATCTTGACGCTCTTCGTGAAGCAGATGCCCTTGTCTCTGCACAGTGGATGTCCAACCTCGACATTACAAGCACCCTGTGGAATGCACCACTTAGACCGTCAGATGTTGAAATTGAACGTGAATTTCAGCGGCAAGCCGATAAATCATCTATTGCTTTTGCAGTCCGGTTACTACACGATAAAACTGTAGTAGGTTTTACCCGCTTCAAAACTATCAATCACCGCAACGGGGTGGCAGAAATCTCGATTGTGATCGGTGACCCCGGTAAAGGCTTTGGCCGCGAAGCGCTGACCCTGCTCATTGAGTATGGTTTTCGGGAACTGAACCTGAACCGCATTGAGCTTACCGTATTATCCTTCAATGCAGCGGCCATACATTTATACCAGAAGCTTGGTTTTCAACAGGAAGGTGTACTACGCCAGCACCTGTTTCGTGATGGAACCTATCATGATACGTGGGTGATGGCGCTTTTACGCGATGAGTGGACGAATTTACCTCGGTGAGATTACCAGAGAAGACCTTAAAACATCCGTTAAGTGGACGAATGATCTTGATTTCATGGTCTTGCAAACGACCGGACCACTTCGCCCCCAATCGATGGAAGATGAAATTCGCTGGTTCGAAAATCTTCCGAAATATGCTGGCAAAGTATTTAACTACAATATCCGTACCACAGAAGACGATACACTCATTGGTTTTGTGGTTTATTCTTCACGCGGCCAATACCCCGCTGCTTGCGGCGGGGATACAGCCGCTATTGATGCGCAGCATCATTTGTGCTAATCTTTGAGAGCGGTAGTCGCGGCGCGGGAACGCCCACTACCTCTCCGACAAGTAAGGTGTCAGAGCATGGCTTATTCTATCACGCTTCGCAAATCTTATAAATTCCCGTTGTACCGCTGTGATAAGAAAGACACAAAGCTGCGGCACAAAATCTTCGTGGCGTCCACCATCTGGAATCATTTCATTGCCTTGCAGCGACGTTATTATAAGCTGACGGGCCAGTATATTACCCTCACTCAGATGAATAACCATGTCCTGAAACTGCGCAAGATGAAACGCTTTGCGCTGTGGCAGGATTTGCATTCGCAGGCGTGCCAGAATGTTTGCCGTCGCATTGACGAGGCGTACCAGCGATTTTTCAATGGTCTGGCGAAGGGTCGTCCTGGCTTCAAAAAAGCGCGTAAGTACAAGTCGTTCACTTTCCCGCAGTCGGGCTATCAGATGGAGGACTACAACCGCAACCAGCCTAAAGGCAACGACCAATGGACGCGGGAACGCGGCATTGTCAGGATCGACGAAACGACCTACAAGTTCGTTCAACATCGACCCATTCAGGGCAAGATCAAGACATTGACCATCAAGCGGGATGCGGTGGGCCAGTTATGGCTCGTCTTTAGCGCCATCGAGGACATCCAGATCGACGAAGCCAGCACGGGTAACAGCGGCGGCTTTGATTTCGGACTGAAGACGTTCCTCACCGACGATGAAGGCCGAAGCTACAACCATCCGCAGTTTTTCACGCAGGGTCTGCGCAAAACCCGTACCCTGCACCGCCAGTTGTCGCGCAAAGTGAAAGGGTCGAAACGACGCAGGCGTGCCAGCCGGGCGCTCGCCAGACACAGCGCGTACATGGCAAACCAGCGGCGTGATTTTCACTTCAAGCTGGCGAATAAGCTGTGTAAGGAATACGACACCCTCTACATCGAAAACCTGAATATTGAGGGCATGAAACGGTTGTGGGGTCGCAAGGTCAGTGACCTGGGGTTTGCCCAATTTGTGGACATCCTTCAGTGGGTTGCCCTCAAGCGTGGCAAAAAGGTGATTAAGATAGACCGCTGGTATCCGTCTACCAAAACGTGTAGTGATTGTGGGGTCGTTCATCCGCCTATCACGCTGCGTGACCGCACATGGACCTGTCCAGCATGCGGCACACACCATAAC
>JAKEEQ010000113.1 GCA_022616515.1 Chloroflexota bacterium
CCACCACGACACTCACCAGCAGCAGCATCTTATCTTCGAACTCAAACTCCGCTGCCACCGCCGGGAAATCCTCACCCCACGTAAAGTCGATGGTTTCAAGGGGCATTCCGGCAAACGCTTCTAATATCTGCCCCGCGACATTCTCGCTTTCCGGGTCAATACCAATGCCTTCAACCGCCAGAATCTGAGCACGCACAAAGACTTCTGCCGCGTCCAGATCACCATCACGTATCGCAGTGGGATTAGCGGGGGCTGCCACAAAAACCTGCCCGTTACTATCGGCACTCCACTCGCGTGGATACTGGAATAACAGGTTTGTGCCCAGAAATGAAAACACTGCGCTGCCACCGAGGAATCGCGCGGTGCTCAACACACTCTCCACAACGGGTCTCGCGCTCGCCCATTGGTCTTGCGGGGCAACTGCCACCAGCACGTGCGGATTTCTCGTCACCGGGCTTAAAAATGCGATGGCGTGAATGGTCTGTCCGGTGGCCTCGTCGGTGAATTCCGCGTTAAATGAAGTTGTCCCGGCGAAGGTGTTGGTCTCGACTGCGACATCAGGAAACAGTGCATCCAGAAACGCCAGCGGGGATAACGTGTTGGTCTGGGGATAGTTGTAAAAACCGAACGCCAGCGTACCGGGTGCTTCGCCCGCAGTGGCACTGGCAAGTCCCTCTTCGCTGCTGACGAGCAGGGGCGTACCTTCATATTCACCCACCAGCCAGCTTGACGGGTATTGCAGGACCATCCCGGCGGTGCGCCACGTAAATGTCTGGGCCGCCTCCTGACCACTGGTCGGAGTGCCTGCCAACAACAGCGGCAATACCAACAGGACCACAAAGACTCGTCGCATGTTCATCTCCTTGCGCGGGAGTGATTACCCTTTGACTGATGAGACAGATATCCCACCCTAACCCACCGTTCCCCTCTGTCGCTAGCGCGACATCTCCCCATTTATGGGGAGAAATGGGGAGGGAACTGGCGTCGCAAATCGCTTTATTCAAACCGTGCGACCATCTCCCCCGCAAACGGGGGAGACCGAGAGGGGGTACATTCTTGTTTCACCAGTCAACATTTCACCACTTCCCCTTGAATCACGCGATGAGTCTACCAGTTCTGCTATGCCTCCACAAATTCCTCGATGGTACTGTGCTGAATGCCTTCGGGATCAGCCGATGGATCGTTGAGGGCATGCCGGTTGTCACGAACCCGCTCCTGCAAGATGAGGCCGAGGTCCTTTAGATACATGTCGATCATATTGAATTCATCCGCGCTGACGCCTTTGGCGCTGGCGACCTGAAAACGACGCAAATCTATGCCTGCATAGTGTGTCACGATGTTGCGGCTTTGTTCGCGGATGGCGTCCGCCATAAACATATCAATCGAGCGCTGGACCCATTGCATAGCCCACCAGTTGGTCGGGCTGCCGTAATTCTTGCGATAATCGTCACGGGGGGTGTAACCTGTTCCAAACGAGAACAGACTGACCGTATTTGGATTATAGCGGCGGCGGGTGTCTGGATTGCGGATGTCGCACAATTCCCAGGCCACGACCGATGCCGGATTGCCGAAGTTACCTACCCCACCATCCACCAGCCAGCGGTCCGACTTCGTGCCGTCCTCATTGGGCAGATTCACTGGCGGGAAATAGGTGGGAATGCAGGACGATGCCAGCAGCGCATCCACAAACTTGACATGGCAATAATCGCTGTCTGGTGTGGTTTTCATGAAGCGCGTGTGGCGGTTGCCAACTTCCGCGCCGGTGATGACCAGCGTTGGCGCATGAGGATAACGGTCGCGCATGATCTCGCCGAGTTCCTTCATGGTCGGGTCTGGATTTTCGGGCAGTTTTTCCTGCAATATCTCGCGAATAACCGCCCGCAGTGGCTCGAATGAATAGCGGGCTGGAAGCAGTGTATAAAATACGAGGTCGTTGAGACCCAACGGCAACTTACTGAGTGCCTTAAAGACCGGAACCGGCATCCCAAGGTGAGTAATCAGGGGAACGGATCGTCCAAAGGGGCGCAGTTTACCGGGCTGGCCGAAAACCACCGCGCCCATTCTGCGGTAGAGTTCGAGGATTTCTTCGGCCCGCATCCCGATGGCAAGACTGCCTGTGATCAGCGCCCCGGTGCTCGTGCCCGCCAAGACTTCAAAACGTCCATCCTGAATGAGCGATTGTCCCTCCGTTAGCCCAAACTTACGTTCAAGTTCAATCAAGCCATAACACACCATTGCACCACGGACACCACCGCCGTCAACTGCAAGGCCCACATGCTGCCGAATTTCGTCGTTCATCAAATGACCTTTCTTAGCAAATTGTGTGGAAATCGGGGTCGTGCCCGGTGCTGTGGTGTGATGAAAAAATCCACCCCACCCTAACCCTCCCCGCAAACGAGGAGGGAACCAGAGTCCCCATGATAGCAAATCTTCGTTTGTCGAGTATATCGCTTGATGAAACCAATTATTCAAGCCCTGCCGACCATCTCCCCCGTTTGCGGGGGAGACCGAGAGGGGGTAAATAATTGGTTTTAACCCGGTAGTGGTGACCTATTGACTGATGAGCGATTTCGGACAGCATATATGCTGTCCCTACGATTATTCACAATTTCCGTAGGGACGCCATACATGGCGTCCGTTAAACCGACTTACCAGTCAAAGTGTTACTACCACCCTCAACTCTAAAACCTGGCACGTCCCACTAGTAACAGTATAGCCTGAAGTGGTAAGCCCGCGCAAAACGTTAATCTTCACGCAGGATCGAATCAACCGCCCGCCACTCCGGCGCTTTCCAGGCGATGATCTGCACTGACCGCGCCAGCATCTCAGCCGGGAGCTTGAGCGTTTTGGTAAGATATTGGATGAACTGGTTGATGTCGGCGGTGTGGTATTTTTCGAGGGCCAGCGCATACAGGTCATGTTCCCTGAGCAGTTCGTTCAACTCCCCGATAATGTTGCTGCGCCGGAAGACGTTCATGGTCGAGGTATGCACATCCGCCAGCGTTTCACGGGCGTCATCCGGCTGGCCGCGCTCCAGTTGTGCCCGCGCAATCGCAATACGGGTGGTGTCGTATCCGCCCGGCGAAAGTTTGGACATGAGTTCCAGACTGCGTTCGACCATGCCGATGTCAGCGTAGGCGCGGGCCACCTGCGGAATGCTTCGATTCTTGCCAAACAGCTCGTTTAACTTATCCTCAAGCTCCCCCCGCAAAATCTTGTCGGCTAAATCGAGATGACCTGCCTTGCCGATCCGGGTCGCAGCAGCAACCCGATCATCCCGCGCATGAATCGTATCGACAAAACGCTCCACCTGTTTCAGGTCGCCCCGCTGCGCATACCACCCAATCAATTCCAGAATGCCCGGCGGACCGTCCTGCATGGCAAGTCCGGCGGCGCGGCTGGCATCCCCGGCGTCAAGCATGAAACGCACCAGATGCATATGATTGCCCGTGACTGTCGAATTGCCCGTCATCATCAGCCGGTTGATGATGGGTGATATGTCGTCGAGCGATACGCTGTGGCTCTCCGTCAGAATATCGACGACCTTCGCCTGGATTTCGATACTGAGCGTTTCAAGCTTGCCTAGAATGCGCTCGATCAACTCCCGGTCGCTGCTGGCACAGACCAACAGTGCCAGTTCCTCGTATTTCATGGCCTCATCGGTCAGCGTTTCCGCCAGTTGTCGCGCTCGCTCAACATCCCCGTACTCGCGCAGGCTCTCCACCAGCGCACGTTTCACGCTCAAGCGGCTTGAATTATGATCAACGTACTCCGCCGCCGCTTCCAGACGCCCCGCCGCCGCCAGCGCCTTGACGTAAGTTGGCATTAAAAACAATACTTCCAGCCCATGAAATGAATGCCCATCAATGGTGTCCAGAATACGTCCCGCCCGTTCGGGTTGGCCCTGCTCACTGAGGACGAGGGCAAGCTGGATGCGGGTCATCGGCAGGATATGCAAATGCAGCGTCTGGGCATAGTTGAGCGTAGCTTCGGCTTCTTTGAGGTCGTTGTTTTTGGCCTGAAAGTAGGCCAGCGTTTCCAGCAAATCCCGCTGTCCTCGCCGCTGCTCATGCGACTCGATATAGGCGACAAGCAAGTCATAATGTCCAAATCCGGCAAAGATTTCGGCGATGGTCCGGCGCGGGTCCTGAAAACCTTGCGAGAGTTCCTCATCCACCAGCGACTCAACACGGTCCAACAACTGGTTCAACATCTCCGGTTCGGGAACGCCTTCCTCCTGCCAGCGTGTCGCCATCCAGTGCAGCGCGTAGAGACGCTCGGTGTTGTCTTCAAACGAATCGACAGCCGCAAAAGCCTCGCTCGCCCGATTCAGACGGCACAGGGCATTCACTATGCCGGTACGCATCCGGTCACGCTGGCGCTGGTCGGTGTTGCGCTCCATGTAAGACCATGCCCAATCCTCAAAGCCCGCCAGAATGAGATATTCGGTGAAAAATTGGTAGGCGGTCGTCGAATCAGCACGGCGATAGAGCCAGATTTTCGACTGGATCCGCGAAAAATAGTCGCGCGATTTCGCCTCAAACCCAATGATGGAAAGGGCAGTCGCATAGGCCAGAAAGGCTTCGACCTGATGCTCCAGAATGGTTTCAATCGAGGCTTCAATTTCCTCAATAACATCTGGAAATTCGGGCAGCAGGTCGACCAAGATACGAATCTGGCGGGCCGAGTCCCGAATGAGGCGAATCGCCGAATGGGCGTTCCAGAAATCGGACTGCTGGATGAGACCCCGTGCAATATCTTCCAGCAGCGAGTCCTGGCTGCCGTTTTCCCCATCTAACCAATGCAGGGCCTCGCGATATTCACCCAGACTAACATGCATCTGGGCGTATTGTAGCGGCGTATTAAGTTCATCGGCTGTCTCGCGCAGGGCTTTATCCAGCATTGGTGGAGTGTGATCTAATAATTGGGCAATGGCACACAGCGCCTCAAAACGCTTTTTCACATCGCGGATAAGGGTTGCATCACTGATGGCCTCATACACACGCCCGATGAGAATCAGTGCTTTGAGAGCGTTGACACTGCGTGCCCCGGCGAGCGTATGGACCAGTTTTTGTGCGGTATGCAGTTCGGTCAGCCGCGCCAGTTCGTCATCAGTGAGCGGGTCTTCAAATTCCCAGACGGCAACGTCAAGGTCCTGCAAATAGGACCCAAAGCCCATGCCAAGTTCATATTTGCGATCAAGCCAGCCCGGGGATCCCACCAGCAGTTCGTGTAGTTCTTTTTGATCTCCGCTGCGTGCTAAATGGACGGCAAGGTGATCGTGGATATAGCCGTCATCCGGCAAACTGCACCAATCATCGCAGACAGCACGGTAGGCGGCGACAATGCGCTGATGAAGATCGGTATTCGATTCCCACAGAACCTCATGGAGGATGGTGGCCTGCGGATAGCGGAGGATGGCTTCTCTGTGTTGCATAGAAAACCGGGTTGCTATTTTCTACCACTATACACCAACCCGGCTTCAAATGCTTTGCTGATTGATGGCGCAAACGTCGTCGCTCACGGCGCTTAATTGGCAGGCATCAGCATGAAAAGGACCACAAAGCTCCGCCGGTTCGTAGGGACGCCCCGTTGGGCGTCCGGCGCGGCATACAGCGGAAACTAGGTTACGGAGTCACGGCGCGTAAAATCAGGTCAAGTATCCCGGTAAATACCGGCACCACCAGCGCCGCTATCCATAGAATCCTGATGCGCGGCAGGCTGTCTGGTTCCTTCAGTATGTTGAAGACCCGCTCGCCAATCGCCCGCCCGAACAGGACAGCCGGAACTGCCAGCGGGAATACGAAAAAGGCAATGGCAGCATCACCCCATATCAGGAAAATCATGATCGAGAAAATGGCTCCGGCAGCACCCAGCGCCCAACGCTGGCTGACAAATCGCCGCGCCAGTAGATAGAATGCCACCGGAATCAACACGGGCAGACTCTGGTAATTCTTCGGGTCGGAGGCTAACTGCGCATGGGTATGGCCCACATGGTAGTCCTGCTGGTCGAACCATTCGACGGCATTTTGCCCGTTGTCAGCTATAAGAAAAGCCAGCGTTATCAGCAGGATCACCCACCAGCGGTTATCCAGTTTCGTGATGAAGCCAACGCCAATCCCCAGCCACAGCGGGGCCAGCACCATCAACACCGGATTGGTGCGATTCAGGTTCCACTGCTGGTAGATGCGGTAGGTGTGCTGCGGCTCTGGCTGTCCAGCCAGCGCGGGAATCTCCGAGGTGGCATGTACCATTTCGGGGGAGCGGTTCGATTCGAGGGGTCCCATGATAGGTCCACTGGTTATAGCCAGAAAAAGCCACCCGAAAATCAGAACCGTCCACCAGCGCAGCGGGCGGTCCCCGGTGAGCGTGAGACGAGCCGACATAAAGCCCAATCCGATAACCATAATCGCCCAACCGAGCATCGCATGGGGAAACGACCAGTTGGTTTCATCCAGCCCGAACATTGAGTGCCAGAAATTGTCCAGCACCAGACCCGCGAAGCCGAGTATCACAAAGCCACCCGCCAACAGCATCAGCGCACCCGGCACTTTGAATGGTAGATAGGGCACATCCACTGGAAAGGCGAAGGACTGTCGGATGACATCGCGCCAGATCATGACCGCCACCAGCCCGGTTGACACTGTCGCCATCGCATAGATGAAGATATGCGGCGGCGAA